>NZ_JALKFW010000012.1:0-11797 GCF_023243055.1 Frankia sp. AgPm24
CTGCGTCAACTATTACCCCTTCCGTGCTGCCCCTAATTCTAGTAGGGACCGCTGTCCGGGAGAAAAGGGGCACCTCACTGGCCACCACCGTCCGCCTCGCGAAGATCCGCTGGCGGATCGAACACGACTACCGCGAACTCAAACACGGCCTCGGCCTCGACCACTTCGAAGGCCGCACCCACACCGGCTGGCACCGCCACGTCACCCTCGCCTGCCTCGCCCAGGCCTTCACCACCCTGCTGCGACTCGACCCAAAAGCCCCTGCGCCGGCCTGACCACCTACGCCACCATCCGCGCCCTACAACTCCTACTCGTAGCCCTGGCCGGCGCCTGCCCCACCTGCCACCGCACCATCACCCTCCCCAACACCCACACGATCAACTCAACCTAACCAAGTACTACTAGTCCCCGCCCAGGCCGCCCCGCCGGCGCAGACCTCACCTGGGGCCGCGAGCGATTCCGCGACGCCCGGATCGAACCCGGCTATCGAAACACCGCGGACCGCCACCGCTGCCCCGCCGACGAAGAAGGCGAAGGCCGCCCCGGTCGCACTTCCCCGCCGGGAGACGGCCGCTGAACTGCGCGCGGACATCACCCTGGTCAGCCGGCTCCGCGAGGCGGTCACGACGAACCCCGGCCCCGACGGGTGGACCCATCTGGCGGCTGTCGGGTCAGCCATCCGCAAGCACCCCGCGATCGTCCTGAAGACCTACGGCTACCGCCAGCTCAAGGACATGATGGTCACCATTGACTTGTTCGAGCTCCGGCGGGACGGCCGAGGCAGATCCGGCGCCGTGTACGCACGCATCAGGTAGACGTGCCAGACCACGCGACGGCGACCCGCCACGGCCGACACTTCAGGTGCGAACCACCCTCCGCTCCCGACGGGAGGATCTGGATGTCCCTGTCCCGGATGAACTGGGACGACCTGCCAGCGACCGTCCGGCGGGCGGTGGAGGCCCACACGGGGCCTGTCGCGGCAGCATCGACGGCATCGGGCGGCTTCAACTCGGCGATAGCCGCGACCCTGTGGACACGGTCCGGGCCGGTGTTCTGCAAGGGCCTCCCCGTTGATCATCGGCAGATCGTCACCCAACGTCGAGAGCGTGAGATCAACCCCCACGTGGTCGATCTGTCTCCTCAGCTGCTGTGGCATGTCGAGGTGGACGGGTGGGATCTGTCCGGTTTCGAGCACATCGACGGCCGGCACGCGGACTACCGGCCGGGCTCCGACGACCTCCCCCTGATCGCCGAGTGCCTACGACGGCTGCAGCAGGGCGCATGCCCGGATCTGCCGCTCAAACAGGCCGAGTAGCGGCTGAGCGCCTACGTGGCCAAGCCGGCGGACGCGGAGATGTTCGCGGGCGACGCGTTGCTGCACACCGACTGGAACAGCACGAACCTCCTGATCGAGGGCCGTGCCTACCTGGTGGACTGGGCGTGGGCGACCCTCGGCGCGGCGTGGCTGGACCCAGCAGGCATGGTCGTCTGGCTCATGGCCGAAGGCGGGCACACCGCCGCCCAGGCCGAGGCGTGGGCAAGCCAGATCCCGTCCTGGCAGGCCGCGCCCGCCGGTGCCGTCACCGCGTACGCCAAAGCCAACGCACGCCTGTGGGCCGAGATCGCCCAGGCTCGCCCGGATGAGTGGACCTCACGCACAGCCTCGGCCGCGGGCGCATGGGCGCTCTACCGTGCGCAACAGGACCAAGCGCGAACGGGACGTTGAAGGGGCACGGCAGGAAGGCAGGCAAGGGCGGGACAGACCGGCTGGTCGGTGATGTCCTCGGGTGGCATCGACGTCTCCTCAGCCCGTGGTGACGTGCGGGCAGACGTCGCGTTGCTCGTAGCCCCCGGGAACGTCGGTGCTGACGGCGGCCCAGAATGGTTGGGAGGAGCGGGCGTGGCCGCCGAGGGTGTGCCAGGACAGGCCGGGATGGTCGGCCCGCAGGGCGGCGAGACCGGCGCTGGCCAAGCCGCATCGCTGGTACTTCTCCATGGTGTAGGGCTGTTCGACCCAGCCGAGCCGGCAGCGGCGGCAGATCTGGTAGTGAGGTGCCCCTTTTCTCCCGGACAGCGGTCCCTACTAGAATTAGGGGCAGCACGGAAGGGGTAATAGTTGACGGCGAACGCCTGATGGCCGTGCAGGTTCGCTGCCCGCTCGCGCCAGCCGCCCCGTTCGCCAGAGATGGTGTCCTGCCAGGGCGCGTCGACCCGGGGGATCCGGGGCCAGCCGGTGCGCCGTCCGAACCGTCCGCGGCTGAGCCACCGGAGGGTGTCGCGCCAGGAGTCTCGCCCGGATACGCGGCCGACCTTGTGGGCTTGGGTGGCGAGGTGCCGGGCGGCCTCGTGGTCGTCGGTCACGCCCTTCATCCGATCTCGGTCCGAGACTGGCCGTACAGGACTCCGTCAAGATCGATAGTGGTCTGGCGGGATCAGTAGTCGACGGTCGCGGATCGCCGGCTCTACCGTGAATCATGCGGTGGTGGCGACGGTCCCGGCCGATGACGACGGTCGCAGCGGGGCTTCCCAGCGGTGCGGTGACAATTACGTCCAGCCCCCGCGAAGATCCCATCGGGGTCGTCCGCCGCTGGCCGCCGTTCCGGCCAACCCACCGCATCGGCAAGGCCCTGACCAGTTGGCGCCGGATGGCGGGCTCACCGGCGCCTACCTGGATCACCGCGTCGCGAAGGAGCCCAGAACACAACAGGGCCAACCAGACCACAGAGCGTGAATTTAAACAAGAATAGAAAGATACCCTAAGTGTCTAATTGATTACGAAGAGTGTCCGAGGGGGGACTTGAACCCCCACGCCCGATAAAGGGCACTAGCACCTCAAGCTAGCGCGTCTGCCATTCCGCCACCCGGACAGGTGGTCGCGGGTCTCACCCGCCGACAGGAGTGATGCTACACGGTCGGACACGGTGGTTGTCGCTACCCCCGGCCACCGGCAGATCAAGTCCTTGGCGGGGGTCCGCTCGAGAGGTGCAGAGGGGCCTCTGGCGCTCGCCGGGTGGCCCGGCGACACCGGGATCAGGAGTCCTCGCTCGGCAGGACCGTGAGGTCTGACAGCTGGCGCCACAGGTCACGTTCGACGCAGGACATGGGCGCCTGGGACGGCATCCGATCAAGCGGTGCGGATGGGCGATCTGTCGTGGACGGTGCGGTGGCCGGGTCGGCGGGCGTGATGGCGGACGGATCGGCGGGGGCCGCGGGCCAGGCGCCGGCTTCGACGAATGCCGTGGTCGCCGCGATGCGCCCCAGTTCGCGGCCGATGGAGCGCAGGCCTCGTCTGACCAGCGCGCCCGTCCACCGGCTCCCGATGTGCATGGGACGATGATCGCTGTCTTGACTAAGGTCTCGCTTACGTTCGGCATGATTGCTGGTGCTCCCGGGGCCGTCAGGTGCCGGAGGGGCCGCGACGGCGGGGCCGGGGCCGGATCGACCAGCCCAGGCCGCGGCGAAGTTACGCCATGCGGCAGGCGAAGCGGGGCGTCCGGGCATGGCGGCGCGCTCGACCAAGCCGCCGCTCGCCGGTTCTTCGTCCAGGCACTGTCTCATGGCCGGCGGCCGATCGAGGTCACCACGGACAAGGCGCCTCTCTATCCGCGAATCTTCGACGCACTCCTGCCCGAGGCCGCCACGTCGACGCCGCCCGGGAGAACAATCGGATCGAGGCTGATCCTGGCCGGTTAAGCGGGTGCGGCGGACGGTGGACGGTGGACCCCAGGGTCTGGTGTGCCCTTTTGAATCCCAGGGCCCAGTGGAGTCCACGGACGTGGTGTACGGAGTGTGATCGTCTAACGACTCGCCGGAGTGGCGGTCCGTGACGTGAAGCGACCACCGCGCGATCCTTTTCGAGGACCGCCAAGAACTCGACGAGGAGATACGCGATGGCCGTGCGTCCGACTGTGGCTGAGCCGAGGGGTTCGGCAAGGAGCTGATGGCAGCGAGTCCGGATCTGTTGGGCTCGATGGTGAAGGCGTTCGCGGAGGCGTTGATGGGCGCCGAGGTGGACGGGATCTGCCATGCGGAATATGGGGAGATTTCATCTGAGCGGGTGAACCGGCGGAACGGCTATCGGGCGCGGGAGTGGGACACCCGGGCCGGGACGATCGACCTGGCGGTACCGAAGCTGCGGCAGGGATCCTATTTTCCGGAATGGCTGTTGACGCGCCGTCGTCGCGCCGAGCAGGCGTTGATCTCGGTGGTCGCGACCTCGTATCCGCTGGGGGTATCGACCCGCCGGGTCGACAAGCTCGTCGAACAGCTCGGGGTGGCACATATCTCGACATCGCAGGTGTCGGTGTTGGCGAAGCATCTCGACGCCCAGGTCGAGGCGTTCCGCTCCCGACCACTGGACGCCGGTCCGTACCGGTTCGTCCAGGCCGACGCGCTCACGATGAAGGTCCGCGAGAACGGCCGGGTGATCAATGTGCACTGCCTGCTCGCGGTCGGCGTCCACGGCGACGGCCACCGGGAGATCCTCGGTCTCGACGTCGTGTCCAGCGAGGACGGCGCCGGCTGGCTGGCGTTCTTCCGCGGGCTGGTCGCCCGCGGCCTGTCCGGGGTGCGGCTGGTGACCTCCGACGCCCACCGGGGACTGGTCAACGCGATCGGCTCCACGCTGCCGGGAGCGTCGTGGCAGCGCTGCCGGACGCACTATCTGCGGGACCTGCTCACCATGACACCGAAGTCGTCCCCTACCCGTCAAGATGAGGTGAGTCAGGCGATCCGGGACGCCGGGCACCGTAGGTCTGCCGCGAGGCGGCGAACAACGCCCGAATCCGGGTTTCCAGCGTGATACGCCGCCGGGTGCTCGTCGAGGAGGGCCGGCGGGTCCAGTCGTAGAAACCGGATGCGGACACCGCTGGCCATCGGCGCATGTTCCGTACTGGGTAGGAGTCCTTCTCCGCGGCGATCAGCTGATACTTGTCGGTCACTGATGGCGTTGCGCGAAGAAGGCGGTCGCTTGTGAGAGGAACTCACGCTCCATGCGGAGTTCCCGGTTCTCCTTCTCCAGCTCCCGCAACCGGGCTCGCTCCGACATGGTCAGTGGCTCGTCCTCGCTGTTTTCGTGGGCACGCCGCCAGGTCGCAACCCAGGTTCCCTGGGTGCCCTCATTGATACCGAGATCCTTCGCGACAGCCGAGACCGGCCGGCCCGAATCGATGACGAGTTTGACCGCCTCGTCCTTGTATTCCGACGTGAACCGCCTTCGTGGCTTTGCCATCAAGATCCTCCGTTCACGGATCATATCCCACAGGGATCACTGTCCGAAGAACGGGGACCACCTCAGGCGATGAGCAGGCCGAGGACGGACAGGTCGACGGCGGGTGCGACGAGGGGCGGTTGGGGCGACGGTGGCTACTCGGCTGGACCGGGCGTAGGCAGCCTTGTTCCGGGACCGGCCGGCGCCGGCGGTCTCGCCGAGCAGGGTCGCGGCGCCCAGGACTTCGCAGCCGGGGATCGCCAGCAGGGACGGGGCGAGCTGGCGGACAAGGGCCCGAAGCTCGCTTTCCAGCGTGTTGAGTAGGGGTGCGCGGTGGAGAAGGTCGCTGGGCGAACTCGGCGGCACTCGCGAGGACAGTGCGGGGAGCGGTCGCCGAGGCTGTGGGCCCGCGCCGCGACCGCGCCGGCCCTCGACGTCATCACCCGCTGGAGTCCGACCACGTGATCGGCGGCCGTCCCGTAGGTCTCGTTGTCTGCACCGCCAGCGCGGGGCTCGCGGTCAGGACGATCGACCGGCGGCTATTCCTGGCTCAGCACAGTCTCGATCCTCAGCTGGGCAACCGTGCGTGGGCCCTCCAGGACCAGCAGCACGGTCCCGGGACGAAGATGCTCGAGCGCCAACTCGGGCACGAGGAACCCCACCAGGCAACGCCGATGGTCGTCATCCAGGCGCTCGGTCTCCTGCAGCAGAATGCTCAGCTGGTCAGCCGACGCCGGCCAGTCCGGCTGGACCTCCGCCTCGCCGCCCTGGACGAACACCGCCGTCGCCATGTAGACGGGCGCGGTCGGCGGCCCCGACCGCCGCCCTCCTTCCGCCTGCGTGCGCCACCCGACCACGCCCTCGGCCACCGGGTTCTCGATCTTCTGCATCACGGCCACAGCTCGATTCCGCTCATCTGCTCGTTGATCTGGGCGAGCTGGTCGCCGTCGGCGTAGTAGGCGGGGCCGACTCCGTCCAGCTTGCCCGCGTGAAAGTGCAACTGGTCGGCCAACGGCCGGGGTATCCGCGTCGTGACAGTCAGGCCGTCACCTGCGTTGAGCAGCTCACCCCACCGGTCGGCGTGCTCACCTCGGGTCGCGAACCACTTTCCCTCCATCTGGCCCGCGCCGGTCCCGAACCTACCCGTCGCGGCGATGGAATCGAACTCGGCGGCGTCCACGTTCCGGAAAATCTGCACGACGTCCGCAGCGTCGGCGGAGGCCCGCTGAACCGCTGTCCCGGTGCCGGCGCCGGCCTTTCCGGCCAGGCCCCCGGTGGCGGTGCTGAAGGCGAGTTCACCGAGATCGAGCTGCCCGGGGTGGACGACACTCTGGGTGGCGAGATCCTGGGCCGCGCCACCGATGGCGTTGCTCGCCGCGGCGGAGAACCCTGTCCTGGCGAGCCCTCCGGCCACTCCGCCACCGATGCCGCCGGCGATTCCGCCGAGGGCGACGGTGCGAGGATCGAAGTTTCCCGTGACGAGGCCGATGGCCGCCGAACTTCCGGCGCCGATGAGTATTCCGGCGCCGACAGCCTGCCCGCCCGGGACGAACATCAGTCCCACGCCGGCACCGATGACCGCGGCCGCACCCAGGCTCCCCCACGGGTCCTTTCTGACGTGGTCCCAGGCATTCTCGAACATGCCCTTGCCGGCCTGACTGCGGTAGTCGTCGTACTCGGCGTCGGTCAGCGGGCGCAGACCGGTCGGGTCGACCATGCCGATCGGATCGTTCCACGCCTGGTGGTAGGGGTTCGCCTGGCCCGGCATCCCGGGGATGTTCGGGAGCGGATCAGGAGAGAGAAAGGAACGGGTCCGCGGATCGAGAACGCGGGCGCGTTGCCAGACCAGATCGCCGACGACCAGCTCACCGCGGTAGCCCAGGGTGCTGTCCAGGCCCGGCGCTCCTGGCGGTGCTTCCTCGCGCCCGGGGCGCCCCTCACCCGCAGCCGAGCCGGTGCCGGTTCGGGCAACGGCGCCGGTGCCCGGCTCGATCGGCAGGCCCCACATGTCGCGACTATCGGGTGAGCCCTGCCAGTCGAGCTCGACCCACTGCCCGCCCACGGACCCGAGTGCACCCGGGCCGCTGCCCGGCTCAGCGTCGTCGGTCAGGCCGAGAGCGGACCCTGCGCGGGCATAGGTACGCCCGCCCACCGCATGCGCCTGCCCCGGCCAGGCCACCGGATCCCAGAGCACAGCCTGGCCGTTCACCGCGAGCGGATCCCCGAGGGCATCGACGGCGAGCCGGTCCGACCGGACGGTCCCCGCCGGGCCGCCCGACTCTCGCCGGACCTCGCGCAGCCGGCCCAACGCGTCCCAGTCGTAGCGGACGGCACCGGTCGGCCCGTCCTCCGTCCGCCGACGCCCAGCGCCGTCGTAGCCGAAGACGGTCGGCGGACCGTCCCCAATGCGACGTTCGATCAGGCGGCCGGCGGCGTCGTACGTGGAGCGGATCACGGAGCCGGGATCACCCCGGTCCTCGGCGATCAGGCGCCCGCCCGGATCCCAGGTGAAGGCCCAGTCGCCCCACGGTCCCCGCGCCGCGATGAGCTGGCCGGCCCGGTCGTAGCCGAACCGCCGCTCCTCCCCGCCGTCGACCACCCGGGTGACCCGACCGGCACCGTCACGTTCCACGGTCCGGCCGGGACGCGTCGCGTGCCGACCGTCTGGATCACGCCGCAGCACGCGGCGGCCCAACGTGGGATGCGCCACCGAGCGCAGGCGCCCGTCATCGTCGTACTCGTAGCGCACCGGTGCCCGGCCGGGCCGTCCGACCCCGACGCACCGCCCGTCGCCGTCATAGGACCAGGCGAGCCGGCCCGCTGCGGTGGTGCGAGTGGTCAACCGTCCGGCGAGGTCGTAGGTCAGCTCCACCTGGACGTCCGGGCCCGCGGAACCCGCCTCCGGCGCGGACCCGACGCGCTCGAGGCGCCCGACCGCGTCGTAGCGGTACCGGAGCCGCGGGGTCCGCTCGTCCGGCAGACCGCGTCCGATCAGCCGCCCGTCGGGATCCCACCAACAGCGCAGCCCGGTGCCATCCGGACGACGCAACGTCTGGACGCGACCGTTGCGGTCACGGGCGATAGTGGTGCTGCGCCCCAGCGGGTCGGTGGTGCCGAGCTGCCGTCCGACCTCGTCGCGGCGCAGCTCGTGGCGGCCCCCGAGGGGGTCGGTCCAGGCGGCGAGCTGGCCGCGGCTGTCGTGTTCGTAGTGGGTGGTGGCACCGAGGGCGTCGGTGGCGCTGGTGAGGACGCCGCGGGCGTCATAGGTGTAGCGGCGGGCGGCGCCGGTACCGTCGGTGACCACGACGGGCAGGCCGAGCGGGTTGCGCTCGATCGTCGTGCGCCGCTCGCCCGGGCGGGTCACCGCAGTGACGCGGCCGTACGCGTCGTACTCCCAGGTCGTCTCGCGGCCGGCGGGGGTGACGAGCGCGGTCAACCGGCCCGCGGCGTCCCGGCGGTAGCGGGTGCACGCGCCGGACGGGGAGGTGGTCTGGATCCACCGGCCGGCCCGATCGTAGCCGTAGGCCTCGCGCCGGCCGAGCGCGGTGGTGATCGCGGCGAGGCGCCCACCGGGCGTCCACTCGACGGTGCGCCGCCCGCCCAGCGGATCGGTGACCGCCACCACCCGCCCACGCGGATCGTGCTCGTAACGGGTGACAGCACCCGCCGAGTCCGTCTCGGCGATGACAGCGCCGGCGGGGTCATACGCGCGCTGCCAGACTCGCCCGTCCGGGCTGCTCCAGCGCACGGCCCGGCCAGCCTCGTCGTACTCGACCCGCCACTGGTGCCCCTCGGCGTCGGACTCGACGGTGGGCCGGCCGTCCGGGTCGTAGCCACGGCGGAACGTCGCACCGGCAGGGTCGGTGGCGGCGGTCAGCCGGCCGAGACCGTCGTGGTCGAAGCGGAACTTCTGGCCATCGGGGGCGACGATCAGCGCGGTGTTGCCGAACAGGTCGTACTCGAAACCGAGTGTCGAGCCCAGTGGGTCGGCTACCTGCTCGACCTGTCCGTGCGAGCCGTACCTCGACTCCCACCGTCCACCGGCGGGGTCGAGGTAGCCGTCGGGACGGCCGGCCGGGGTGTAGTGATAGGCGCTGCTGGTCCCGTCCGGGCCGTGCTCGCGGACCGCCCGGCCGGCGTCATCGCTGTCCCACCTGCGGGTCTGACCCGCAGGTCCGGTGATCGCGGCCAGCCGGCCGGCCGAGTCGTAGTGCAGCCTGGTCCGCCCGCCGCCAGCGACCCGCATATCGATGAGCTGGGCATCGGCGTCCCAGCGGAACCGGGTGGTGACCCCGTCCGGGTCGACGACGCAGGTCGGCAGGTCGTCGTCGTTGACGGTGATCCTGGTCAGCGCGCCCGCCGCGTCGACGATCTCCACCGGAGTGCGGGCGGTACCGGCGTAGATCCAGCGGGTCAGGTGACCACGCGGGTCGGTGTAGCCGGTCCGCCGACCAAGGGCGTCCCACGACCAGCGTTCGGTGATGCCGCATGGACCGGCGCGGCGGACGAGGTTCCCCTCGTCGTCGTAGTCCATCGACCAGCGGGCGCCGGAGCGTTCCGCCAGGCCGCGCAGCCGCCCGTCCTCGTCGAACACCCGGCGGAAGGTCCAGTCCGCATCGTCGACCAGGCAGATCACCCGGCCGGCAGCATCGTGGTGGTACTCGTTGATCGCACCGCCCGCCGCGTCGGTGACCAGGGTGCGGTGGCCCGCGCGGTAGGCGAACTCGACCAGACGCCCCTCAGGGGTCAGCTGGGTCGACACCCGACCCGCATCGTCAAAGGTGTTCCGGCCCAGCGTCACACCGTCGGCATCGACAACCTCACGGAGCGGGCCGGTGCCGCTCTCAGCGTCATAGTGGTATCGGCGGGGCCCCTGCGGGCCGCCGCTGACGGCGATCAGGCCGCGTGCTCGTCGTAGACGTAGCGCACCTGCCGACCGTCACTGGCCCGTACCGTCGTGATGAGACCGGCCGCGTCGTCCCAGACAAGTTCGACGAACCGGCCCGAACGCGGATACGACAATCGGACTAACCGGCCGCCGGACCAGGCGAGCAGCAGCTCCGACGGCCCGACACGCACCCGCACCGGACAGCCCGCCTCGTCGTACCACCAGGTCTCCGCGCGACCGCGCGTGAAGCGAAAACCCGCGCCATCGGCGTGCAGGGTCGCGCCTAGCAACGGCAGCTCGGTCGGCCGGTCCGCGACCGGCCGGGCCACCAGAGACCATGCGCCGTCCGGGTTACGCCACTCGACCTGCTCGTCCCCGACGTCCAGCATCGTGTCGGCCCAGCTGGACCAACCCCGGCCGTGCGCCCCGCACCGATCATGCGCGCGGGAGTTGTAGGTCCGCCGCCAACCAGCGGGCGCGGCCCGGCCCGGCAACGGCAGATCAAGCTCCTGCTCGACCAGATTGCCGTTGGCGGTACACACCGGATCAGCCGCGAACCCGCTGTCCGGCGCACGAGCCAGCAACTCCGGGGCATCCACCGTCAGCGACGTCGTCGACAACGGACCAACACCGGCCGCCGTAAGCCTGGCCGCGATCCGACCGTCATCCACCGTGACCGTGCCGGCGGCCGTACCCGCCGAACCCTCGTCAGCGGCGACGAACGCGTCCTTCACCGCACCGACAAAACGGTCCCGCCCCTCGGCATCACTCAGATGCGTGTCCAGCTTCGCCCACAGATCCGGGTGGGAAAGGCTGTACTGAGCCCCGAATCGAGAAACCACCTCGTTGTAGTAGGCCCGCACACCGGCCGCCGATGTCGACAACGTCGTGCGGGCGGCGGTGGCGTCCGTGACGTAGGTACCGAGGTCCTCGGGGTCCGCTGCGCTGGTGGCCACGACGCCCTTCCCTTCTGCTCGTCCTCGCACCGCGGGGCGTGGGACACCTCACCCCGGGCATCGTCACGGACCCCGTCCACATCCCAGTCCGCCCGGCGCAGCAGCCGCTGCATCCCGTCCGGTGACCGCATACCGGCACGCTCCGCCAACGTCCACCCGTACTTCCGCTCCAAGCCCGCGACCAGCCCGGACGCATACTCCGCGACCCGCCGTCACGGTTCCGCGCGACCGAACCGGCCGCCGATCCCCCCGCAGAGATCATCCAGTTCGGTCGCCCACGCCTCCACCACAACCCGGATCATCCACCAGAGGCATCACAAGTATCGTTGCAGCACCAGGTGAACCAGAGGCGCTGCGCGCACCGGGGGGAAACCAGATCTCGACCGAAGACATCCCGGCCAGCAGGATCAAGCGCCGCCCGTTGGCCCACCAGAACTCCACGAAGCCGGACGCGTAAGCCCTTCGGGCAGGCGTGTATGTGCATCACCTTGCGCCGATTCCAGCTGAGCCTGTATCAGGCCCAACGCGTGGCGAAGGTCCGCGCCGCGGAGGTTCGCCTCGTCGATACTCGCGTGCCCGAAAAATACATAGCGGAGTTTCGCCCCGCCGTAACTGGTCAGACATCCCATGTTCTTGGATGTCAGGGACTGTCCAGCTGGCTCTATCTCACTTTCGGTGGTGACGGAGGGTGGTCTTCGATGAGGCCTGACGCTGGAAGTGGGCGTGTCCAGGTGGTGGGTGTCG
>NZ_JALKFW010000013.1:0-11213 GCF_023243055.1 Frankia sp. AgPm24
GCCCGCCACCCCCGACGCGCCCCCGCCGCCGACAGCACCGGTAGCGCCCGCGTCGACGACAGTCCCATCCCGGGCGGGCGCGGCCCCCCCCCCCCGCGGCGGGGGGGGGGGGGGGGGCCCTCGACCGTGACCACCGCCAACGGCCGGTCACGGTCGGCGGGCATCACGACGCCCACGACTGATGCGCTCACAGGCACTCCAAAGAAAGAAAAGAAGAAAGAGGGAAGCGGCGGGCGGACAGGTGCGCGCCGCCGTCGCCGAAACCACAGGCCCGTTTCCCCGGGCCGGTTCGGACATCACGACCGTAACGTGATCGATTACCGGTCAGCAATCGAAATCCCAAAACAGTCATGAAAACATGCGCAGTGATCCATGTCACTGGATGGATCGCTGGCTGCCCGTACCGATCAGGAGTTATTCCTGGAAACGCAACCAGAAACGCAACCACGGAGGAATTCGATATGGAATCGGACGGCGAGACCACGGATATCCGCGACGCGACGCGGGTACTGACCGCGCTCGTGGACGGCCCGCTCAGCGCCCCGGACATCAGCACCCGGACCAGCATCACGGAACGGCAGACCCGGAAAATCCTGGCCGGTCTTCGTGACGCCGGCCAGGTCCGGGCCCGCGAGGCCGACGCGACCCCCGGGCGGGCGGGTCGCCGCCCCACCCTGTGGGAACTGGCCGCCACCACCGACCCCGACCGCCCCAGCACCACCCACGCCGACCACCCGCAGCCCCCCGACACCCCCCACCTGAGCGTCGCGGCCCCGCCCGACAGCACACCCGACGGACCCGGTGACCCGGTGATCCCCGCACCGGCCCTCGACGCCCCCGCACCGGCTCTCGACGCTCCCGCGCCGGACTGGGACGACACCGAACAGGACACCCCGAACCCGACGACGGCCCCCGGTGAGATCGATGCTGCGGTGAGCGGCGACCCCGACGACACGACCCCGGTCGACCCCGGTAACGACGCCCCCGCACCGGACCCGGACCCGCACGACGGCGGAGAGGAGGAGGGGACGGACAGCGGCGTGGACGACGACAACCCGGGGGACACGACCCCGCCGCCCTCCACCCCGAGCACGCCCAGCTCCGAGAACGGGCAGGCCCTCGAGTCGCGGCCGGACGCGGAAGCCGACAGGGCCGCCAGCCCGGCGGACGGCGCCTCCCACGAGGCGATCCCCCTCGAGCCCGGGACCGTCACCGACACCCCGGACATCGCCACACACGACCAGCCGGCCACCGCCGCCCCCCGCCAGATCACGGCGGACAACCGCGACGGCGTCGCCGGCCCGGTGGTGTGCGCGGCGCTGACGTGCCCGCTGGCGGCGTGCCCGGCGCGGGCCGGGGTCGCACCATCGACGCCGCAGCGGCGTTCCCGCGCCCGTCGCGAGACGAACCCCGGCGCGCCACGGGTCAACACCAACGGCGCGGTGCGGCTGGCCCCCGGCGCGCTCTCCGCCCTCGTCGTCGACCTGCTGCGGACCAACCCCGAGGCGAAGCTGACCGCCGGAGAGATCGGCCGTGAACTCACCAGGTCCAGTGGGGCGGTCGCCGCCGCCATGCCGAAGATCATCGCTGCCGGTCAGGTGATCCAGGCCAACCCTGGCGAGAGGCCCGCGCGGTTCCAGACCGTCCCGAGCACCTGATGTCGCCCACCGCCGTCGAGCTGAACACCGCGCTGGTGGACACGGTCGCCCGCAGCCAGGGCCGGCTCAACGCCGTCCTCGACGAGATCGGCTGGTGCGACGCGCTGCCGCCCTGGCCGCAGACCATCCTGGCCGCCCCCGGTGACGTCTACCTGCTACAGGCCCACGCCCTCGCCGTGCTCTACGCACTCGCCCACACCGCGTGCCCCTGCCACCGCGACGGCCGGGGGAAGCCCACGATCGACATCATCAGTCGCTGGCGGGCCGTGGTGGACCACGCCATCTCCTTCGCGGTCCTGTGCCCGGCGGGCAGAACCGAGGACCTACACCGCTACTGCGCCTATTACCGCGCCGCGGAAGCCGCGTTCCATCGGCAGGTCGATCTCCTGCTCGGCACGTAACCGAGGCCCGGTCCCCGCACCCTCACCGCGACCGCTGGCCGGTCCCAGGACCGGCCAGCCTCACCCCCTGACGGCCCACCTCGCACCTCGAAGGCGACCCCATGCCCTCCAGCCCCCGGACAACGATCAGCCGGACGGCGGCCCGCGTCTCCCGCAGGCCCGCCGGCCCCCGCCCGCCGAAACGCCGCTCCACCAGCCGCCACCCCGCGCGCACCCGGCGGACGCGGCCCATACCAGCCCTCGCGGCCCTCGCCACCCTCGCGATGGTCTCCCACTCGATGACCGCCGGCGCCGTCGTCGTCATGCTGTGGCCCCTCATGCGCACGGCGTGGACGATCGCCGCGCGATACCGGGCCGCACGACGCGGACAACCCGGCCCACAGCGCCGACCCTCACCGCAGGCACGCCGCCCACGACCTGCGTCCGGCCACACCAGCCGCCCGGGCGCGGGTCAGCGGACCGCACGCCCGGGCGCCCCGAGCGCGACCCGACCGGCGAGCCCCTCCAGCCCGACCGTCACGGGACCTCCCAGGCCACCGTCCCAAGGCCCGCGCACAAACGTCCCCCTCGGCGGGTAGCCGCCCACCCCGTTCCCCGGCCCGGCGGTCCCGCACCGCCCAGCGGACACCCTCGCCGCAGCGGGGATTCGCGCCGGTCACGACCGGCATTCCCCGCTGCGGCGCGGTCCTCACACGCCGCACCTCGGAGGTAAGCATGCTGCACGACCTGATGGCGCGCGTCGCCGACGAACTTGACGGTCCCTGGGCCGCCAGCGTCCTGCCGAACGACGCCGTTTCGCTGCACACCCCCGACCATGACCTCCTCGTGGTCCGCCAAGACCCCGACGGCCGGCTCGTGTTCCACGGCATCCCGGCCAGCGGCCTCGGCTCGCACTGGCCCCGCGACGGCAAGAATCCCCTCCGTCATCGGATCACCGTCAGTCCGGCGAAATCCCCGGCGCGTATCGCCAGCGAGCTCAGCCACCGGCTGCTGCCCGCCTACCGCATCACGCTCGCCGTCGCCCTCGCCGCCCACAAAGCCGCACGGCATGAACGCGCCGACGCGACCCGCGCGCTCGCCGCGATCAGCCGCCTACTCGACACCACGGTCGAGGACCGCACGGTCCGCCTGACCGGGCCGAGTTCCCACCTCACCGGCACGATCACGATCGCGGCCGGGGAAGCGACCTTCCACCTGCGGCTCCCCACCCACCACGCCACCACCCTCGCCCAGGCCGTGCGGCCCTTCCGCGCCCCACGGTGACCCCCGCCGCCGGCCAAAGCGCCCCGCCACGTCGGCGAGCATCCCCACCTCGCACGAGCGGCGATGCCATCGCTCCCACACCGAACGACCCCGACGCCGACCCCAGGACATACCGCCGATACCGGGCATCGATATCGGGCTCACCGCGGCGCTCACCGTCGCACCCTTCGAGGAAGGCCCGATCCATGACGGAACTCGCACTGCTCACCATCCTGATGGTGCTCTGCTACGCGATGACCGCCTGCGCCGTCACCGCCCTGCTGTGGCCCCTGGTGTGCAAGGCGCTGGACATCGCGGGCCGACACCGGCCGCCGGCCCGCCACACCCGCACCGACGCCGGTCCCCCGACCAGACGGCGCGCGGCCACCTGACGGCTACACGATCGGAATCCACGGACGAGCCGCGCAGGATGTCCGGCTGCCCTGTGGCAGCGGCGAGTCGACCGGCCCGCGTGCGATCACGCACGCACGAGGCCAGCCAGGATCACTCCTGCCAGAACTGGAACAGGTATTTCTCCGTACCGTCTGGCACCTCGAAGGTCTCAGCCAGCGCTCGACGCGCTTCGGCCCGACCCCGGGAGTACGCCCGGCCCCGATATCCTCCGGGTGCGGGCAATGCCAGGCGCTCGGTCAGGGAGGCCGGGCCCGTGGTGACGGTATCGAGGAACAGCCTCCCCGACGTCGCTGTGAAAGCGAAGTCCTCGGTCAGCTCCCAGTCGTCTTGGCGCGGCGGCTCACCGCGCCACGCCTCAAGCCGCGCGTGCGCGGTGTGGTCCTGAGCATTGCTACCGACGCAGATCCAGTCCACTCCGCTGCGGACGAGCTCGTCCGCGGACAGTGGAGGCTCGGGATCGGCGAGATTCGGATCGGTCCGCCAGGCCAGGCCCTCGTCCTTCACCAGGAACTGGCTGTATTCGACGTCAATCTCGTCTTCGTACGCGGCGAGCAGCTCGAGTCCGTCCATGCCCCCATCATTGCAGAGGGCGTCGCCGACGCACCGGAGAGGCTTCACAGTACGCCGGCGGACCACCACCCCTACAGCCTTGGGACGGCTACGTGGAACTCCTCCCCGTCAAGCACCCGGAGGTCAGTGTAGAACTTCCCCAGGGTAGATCCCGCGCTCCGGTTGTCGCCGAGCGGAACCGGGAGGGCGGAGAATCGATTGTCGCCCCTGGCCGCGCCTTCCTGCGATGACTCGAAGGGGTACTCGTCGCAGTCGTTTCCCTTGCTCACATAGCTTGGGTCGATCGATCGACATACAGCTGCGGCTGCCCGGTTGTTCTTTCTGTTCTTGCTCTTGTCGGTCTGGCGATGCAACACCGAGGGGATCGTCTTCTTGCCGGTGTCGTCGCCGAGCCACCACGGTTGCGTCGAGTTCGGAGCCGTGAGCGCCTGACGGACATGCGCGATGGTGACCTTGGCGTTCGGCTGTCGACTAGCGTCATAGAGCAGCGTCGGATGAGTTTGCGGAAACACACATCCGGGAGTGCCACCGGAGTTGATGTAGGAAGCGCTGTCACATCGGAAGGACGTGCCCGTCGACTCCTTGACCAGCAGGCCACCGCCAAGGAGGAAGCGGGGATGGAAGGCATGACTGGCGATCTTGTCGGCACCGGTTCCCAGGCCGGCGGCGAAGTCAAACGTGGCGTTGCCGTCGGCGATCCAACCGGATAGGACCGCCGACCGCCCACTGGTTCGGGTCGGCGTGCAACCGGTGCACGGTAGGTCGACCTTCAGCATCGCGTTCTTGAGCGAGCCGCTCGAGGAGATTTCGCGAATGTAGAGATCGACGTGCACGTCGAGGTCGTCCGTGGAGGTGGTCACGCCGATCGAGACCAAAGCCTGCATGGAACCGCCTTCGGCACCGGTCTCCTCTCCGGCGCGGATGACCCAGTTTCGGCACCACTGGGTCCGGGTTCTGTACCAGCCAGCCTGCGTGTAGGCGTTGTCCGACGCGGCATCGGCAAGACACGCCTTGATGAGTGGTGCTGGCCCCGGTGCCGCGGCGGCGGCGGGTGCGGCCACACCGAGCCCGGCGAGCAGCGAGGCGCCAAGCAGGGTTAAGACGGCGCAGGCGAGTCTGCGGCGACGGCGCATAGGGGGTAGTTCCTCCCGTCAGGTAACTCTTCGTAAAACGGGAGAAGCTAAGCGAGTTCGCCTGGTGACGGTCAAACGGTTTTCAATGCACCACGAGTAGCGAAGTCGCGTCGATCCAGCTGCTTGTAAGCAGAAAATCCAGGTCAGGCCCGCACGGATGGAGAGGAGACGATCGCGTGTGGTGAGGGTTCCCATGTTGGCTTGACACTGATGGCGAGGAGTCCGTTTGCGCTTTACTCAAGGCAATCGCGCCGTTCGACTCCATGCGTTCGCCTGCCCCCGCGTGTACTCTGACCGGTTGGCGAGTGACGTAGGTGAATCCGCGTTTTTCCAGCGGGGGGTCGCTGCGGCCGGGCAGCGGAATCCGAGGAGGTTGCGCCCGTTCCGTTCGTAGCGGACGGCCAGCCGGCGGTAGCCGTCAAACCGCGCTATCGTCGGTTCGATCTTCCACCTGTGGCTGTCGGCCGCTGGCCGTCCGGCGCCTGAGGGCCACACGCGCTCGGTGCAGCGCGCGCTGTCCGAGCAGGTCTGCGACGCCAACACCCACACCGACACCGATGCCTGTCGTCACCGCCCGCAGCGCACCTTGGCCGGCCCGGGCCAGCCCGGAACGTGACCCGCTCTGGGACGGCTGCCGCTCGCGCGCCGACGGAGGGGCCGCGACCCGAATGGCCCGCGCCGTGCCCGAGCTGACCGGCTGGACGGGAACCGCCGCCAGGGACCGGGACCCGATCCCAGGGACAGGGGGTCCCACCGGCGCGCCGCGCACGGTGGGGGCGGGCCGGTACGGCACGACGCGACGCGGCGACGTCTGCGCGGCGGTCACGCGAGGCAGACGACGTAGGCCCGGCCCCGCCGCCCTGACCAACGCCCGGGCCACGGGCTGCTGCTCCCAGACCAGCACCTCGACGCGGCCCAGTTCGGCCAGCACGGCGAACCGGTGGTCACCGGACGCGACGGTGAACACCCGTCCCCCGCGACCGTGGACGTACCGGGCATGTCGCAGCAGCGCGTGATCCGCGGCGTCGGCGGCGGAGGGCACCGGCCAGGGCGCCACCCCGAGTTCGGCGAGGACCGATACCAGCGTGTCCGCGCCAGGATTGTCCTGCGCGTAGCAGGCCAGGGCGTGATGCACCGGGCCGGCCGCGTCGAGCAGCACCTCGATCCGTCGCCGCACCAGGTCGGGATGCGCTCGTATCGAGCCCACCGAGTTCTCGACGTCGATCAGTAGGACGCGGTCCTGCTCCTGCATGCCGTCATCGTCACCGCCAGGTGGCCTGCCATCGCGATGCTGATTCAGCGTGTCGGGCGGGTGAGGCGGGCCAGCAGGGCGTCGGTGTGCGGGCTCGGGGTGGTGGCGAGGTCCGCGAGGCGGCCCACGAGTCGCCGGTAGACGCGGTGGACATCGGCGGTGTGACCGGTGGCGGCGTGCAGGCGCATGAGATGGGTGTAGAGGGCTTCGGTGTAGGGGGCGTGGCTGATCGCCTGCTCGAGGATGTCGGCGGCGATGGCGGGGGTGGTGTCGGCGAGGAGGTCCGCGAGGTCCGCGGCCGCGTCGATCATGCGATGTTCGAGGTGGGTGGCGTGGGCGCTGGCCCACTCGCAGCCGTCGAGGAGACGGCCGGTGTACAGGCGGGTCGCGGTGCGCAGCGCGGCGGTGCGGCTGTCGTCGTCGGTGGTCCGCTCGGCGGCGGTCAGGGCGACCTCGACGTCCCACAGGTCGCAGCTGATGGTGTCGGCGAGCCGGTAGCCGTTGCGGTCGGAGAGGACGACCTGGTCGGTTCCAGTCTGGCGCAGTGCCTCGCGGAGGCGTCGGATGGCCTGGTAGATCTGGTCTTTCGCCCGGTCGGGGTCGACGTCGGGCAGCAGGGCCGCCAGCAGTGTCGCCGTGGTCGTCGGCCGGTCGCGGTGCAGCGCGAGATAGCCGGCGATCTCCAAACCGAGCCGCCCCTGGTAGATCACGTTCTCGGCCTGGCGCAGGTGCGGACGGCCGAGCAGCATCAGCCGTACCTGGTCGCGCCCAGTGGCAGCCGGGGCGGGCTCGGGCTGGGCGGCGGCGCGCCCGGGCCCGTGGGTGCCGGTGGTCGCGGGTCCGGTGTCATCGGCGGTGGCGGGCGCAGCGGGGCTGGCGTCGTCCGGGGCCGGGGCGGTCGACGTGACCGGGTCGGTGATGGCCGGGTCGACTGTCGGCGCCGGTGGGTGATCAGAAGGTGGAGAGGACGCCGCCTGCTGGGGGTGTCCGTTCGCGGCGATGGTGGGGATCCATCCGCCGGTCGGCACGATCGGGGTGTGGGGGGCGGGGTCGGTGGGGGGCTGTGGGTCACGGGGGGTGGCCTGGTCGAGGAGGTCGAGCAGGTCGGCGGCGGGACCCGCGGGCAGTGCCCAGGCGGGCTCGCTGGTGTCGGCCGGGTCAGGCCAGCACGGGTGGCCAGGCCAGGCCCCGAGCGCGACGGTGACGATGTCCAGCGCCGCGCCGGGTGACGCCAGCGCGTCCAGGCGGGGGAACAGCGTCGGGTCGGGGGTGAGGACGAGCAGGACGGGCGGGAGATCCTCGTCGGGTGCGGCGACGCGCAGCTGTTCGAGCGTGACGACCTCGTGGTCGGTGGCGAGGCGGCGGCGGGTGAGTAGCTGCTGGTCGGCGGCGGTGAGCGCGTCGGTTCCGGTGGGGGTGAGGGTGACCTGAGGTAGGCGGGTCAGGAGCTGCTCGGGTAGGTGCAGTACGGCGGCGGCGTCCCGGCTGATGATCAGATGGTGGGGGTCGGCGCCGGCCGGGGTGTGGTGGGCGGCGAGGACGGTGACGATCAGGGCGCGGGCCGCGTCGGGGTCGGGCACGCTGATGCCGCCGGTGGTACGCAGCGCGGTCGGCAGCCGGATGGGGGTGGCCGGGCCGTGCAGACCGGGTCGGGGCGGTCTCGGGGCCGGCACAGCGGCGGTGACCGTGTGGGAGGCAGACGCGGGTCCCAGGCGCGCGGGTACCGGCAGCGCCTGCGGTGCGAGGGCGCCGGTGAGGTCGGGGTGGGACGGTCGCGGTGGCCCGGCGGGCGGTGGGGGCGTCGGATGGTCGAGCGATGGGTGGGTGTCGTGGTGCCGGTCAGGGTGGGGATTCTCGGCGCCGGTCGGCGGGTCGTCATCGACCGGCGCGGCCCCGTCGTCGAGGTCGGGCAGGGTGTGGCCGCTCCGGAGGATCTCCCAGATGATCAGCGGGAGGGGTGGGTCGGCGGGCGGCCTGGTGCGCTGGTGTGAGGGTCGGCCGCGGTGGCGTAGAAGGCGGGTGACGGTGACGGCGATCGCGATAGCGGCGAGCAGGCCAGCGGGCAGCACGGGTCCAGAGGGCAACCGGATCGGATCCGGGTGGCCGACCGGACGCGGAACCGGGGAGGCCGGTGCCGGCGAGGTCCGTGCCGGCGAGGCCGACGCCGGTTCTGGGGGGGTCCGTGCCGGCGAGGCCGACGCCGGTGCCGGGGAGGTCGGAGGCGGGAGAGTTGGAGCTTGCGTGGCCGGTGCGGGCGGCAAGGGCGCGGGCGGAATGTCGGGCTGTTCTGGGGGCACGACAGGCTCTGCGGCGGCCGGGCCGGGCGGGTCGACCGAGGGGCTTTCTGAGGGGGCGGCGTCAGCGGGTAGGAGCAGGATCCATCCGGGGCGGATCAGGTCGGGATCGGTAAGGCGGCCCCCGTCAGGTTGCAGCAGGCCCTGGTTGAGCTCGAACAGCTCGCTATAGCGCAGCGGGTCGCCGAGGTGGGTGTCGGCGAGGCTCCACAGGCTCGCGTAGGCCGGGACGACGCAGGTCGGTAGCGAGGTCGCGGCTGGCGCCGGTGCGGTTGGCGCCGGATCGTCAGGGGTGGGGTGTGCGGGTGCTGTGATCGCGGTCGAGGTGCGGTAGGCGGTGAGGGTCGCCGCCGGGCCGCTCGCAGGGAGTTTCGCCCGGGTGGTGGTGAGAATCAGCCCGGTGAGGATCGTGCCGACCAGGGCGGTGGTGAGGGTCTGGGCGAGGCTGGCGGTGGGTAGCCGTGGGCGGCGCCGGCCGGTGGCGCGGGTGATGGTCTCGGTCAGGGTCGAGACGGCGAGTTGCAGGTAGAGATACCAGAACAGGCAGCCCAAGACGCCGACGACGAGCCGCTGGTCCAACGGTGCGGTGAGTGCGGCGGTCAGCGCGGCGCGGGTCGGAACGTGGTGGGGTAGTGGCCAGCCGATCAGCCGCCACATCAGCAGGGGGGCGCCGAGCAGGCAGGCGGTGAGCACGGCCAGAGCGGCGAGCGCGCGCAGCAACGCGGCGACCCGGCGGCGTATCCCGATCCCGACGGGGCGTGGCGGGTGGGCGGTCATGGGGCCACCGCGCTGCGGGGGGTGGCGCTGGCGGTGCCGGTGACCGTGAGCGGGCCGACGCCGACGAGGGTGAGCAGCTGTGGCTGGTAGGTCGCGGTGACCGTGACGGTGACCAGGATGGTGGTCGCGGTGACGCTGCCGTGGGCGTCGGCGCTGGCCAGGTAGGCCAGGGCGCGGGTGCGGGCCTGGTCGGGGTTGAGCTGGCGGGTGCCGTCCGCCCGGTACACGGCGAGATCAAGGGCCTGGGCGCCCGCGCGGGCGGCTTCGGCGGCGGTGCTGATCGCCCGAGTCTTGGTGTTCAGTACTTCGCCGCCGTCCAGGGCGAGGCCGGCAAGGCCGAGGAGCGCTACGACGAGGACCGCGAAGAACGCGGTGACATACCCCCCGTCCGCAGCCGTGGTCTGCTGGGTGGCCACGCGAGGTGGGGGGGTCACGTGAGGCCCCGGTAGACGTCGAGGGGGGAGGTCGCGGTCGCGGTGAGGGTGCGGGTGGCGGGCAGGCGCAGGCCAACAAGATCCGCTAGATCGATTTGGCAGGAGACGGTGGCGCGGGCCAGGCCACCGCGGACGAAGCTGCTGGTGTCCACGGTAACGGTGACCGTGCGGCAGGTATGGGAGCCGATGGTGAGTCCGGAGCGGGCGGCGGCCTGGGCGGCCTGGGTGGCCTGGGCGGGCGAGCGGGCGGCGCTGGCCGCGCGGGCGGCGGCAGCGGCGGCGGCGTCGACCTGTCCGCGGGCGTCCGCGCCTCGGGCCGCGGCGACGATGACGAGCAGGAGCAGGACGATCAGGGGGCTGAGCAGGGTGAGTTCGATCGCGGCCGACCCGCCATCCCGGCGTGCGGGGGTTCGCCGACGGCGACGTGAGGGTCGGATCATGGCTGGTAGGTCTCGCGGGTGCCGGAGGCGTGGGCGTTCACGTGGAGTCCGAGGCCGGGGAGGTAGCGGATCGCGGTGCCGGTCACGGTGACCGTGAGCAGCGTCGGGCTGGTCTGTGTGACGGTGATCTGGGGGTCGGTGAGGACACCACCACCGATCTGACTGGTGATCAGCTCGGCGGCGGTGGGGCCGGCCTGCGGGTCGGCGCCGGCGAGGCGGGCGGCGTCGACACCGCGGCGCGCCGCGGCGGAGGCGACCTGCTCGGCCCAGCCCCACACGGCGAGCTGCACCACCAGCAGCAGCATGAGCAGGATCAGGGGGGTGGCGACGACCAGCTCGGTGGACGCCGCCCCCGTGTCCTTACCGTCGGTCGAACCACAAGGGAGGCGGCCTACGGCCCGCCGCCCAGCCCGGAACGCGGATGGGGGCTTGGCCGGGCGGGTGCGCGTCGGCGTGCATGGTGGAGGGCTGGCCCGGTCAGGGGACATGCTCACCGGACTCCCCTCCCTACCTGCCTACCTGGATGACGGACGGCCGGCCTGCGGGGCAGGCCGGCGACGAAAAAGCAGGTCACAGGTTCAGGCCGTTGGCCTTGTCG
>NZ_JALKFW010000014.1:0-11173 GCF_023243055.1 Frankia sp. AgPm24
CAAAGCCGGCCCGCCACCGAACGACGGCCCCCGCGCCCAGACGACACGGGAACGCTGGGCGCAGGTCCACGACCTGCGTGACCACGGCGTTGGACTGCTTGACTGCGCACGGCGGCTCAACCTGAGCCTGAACACGGTCAAACGCTACGCGCGGGCCAGCGAACCCGAGCGGCTCGTGCGGGCACCAGCCTACCGACCGACTCTGGTCGATCCCTACCGCGACTATCTGCGACGCCGCCGCGCCGACGAGCCCGCCGTCCCCGTGCTGCGGCTGTTCCACGAGATCAAAAAGCAGGGATATGACGGTAGCTTCAACCTGTTCGTCCGCTACATCAACCAGGGCCGCGTCGACACCGACCGGCCTGCGATCTCACCACGACGCGTCACCCGGCTCCTGCTCACCCGACCCGACCGGCTCACCGACAGCCAACATGACCGGCTCGGCGAGCTCACCACCGCCTGCCCGGAAATGATCGATCTCGCTGGACTCGTGCGCGGCTTCGCGCAGCTTCTCCACCCCGCGGACGGCAACGCCCACCGACTCGACGAGTGGATCACCACAGCCCGTGCCGCCGACCTGCCCCACCTGCACGCCTTCACCCGCGGCCTCGATCTCGACCGCGCAGCCGTCAACGCAGCCCTCACCCTGCCTCACCACAACGGCGGAACCGAAGGCGTGAACACCAAAACCAAACGGATCATGCGTCAGATGCACGGCCGAGCCGGATTCCCCCTCCTCCGCCACCGCATCCTCCTCAGCTAACCCTCCGTCACCACCGAAAGTGAGACAGAGCCGAAATCGTGACAGGCTCGCTGCGCGACCTTCAAGATGTGGTCGAGACCTACCCCGAGCAGGTGTGGCCGGTCCAACTCCAGCAGGCGCTGCAGGGCCCGGTCCACCAGGCCAACCTCGCCCGCGCGGCCGGACTGGCCGAGGTCCCCGCAGCGCTGCGTGACCCGCTGATCGCCGAGTACCGCGGCGCGGTCCGCGTCGGACTCAGCCAGGTCCCCGCAGCCGCGAAGGGCACGAAGCAGCCGGTCGGCCGTTGCCTGCTCGCATGCCTACGTGACCGGCAGGACGACGTACTCCGTTTCGTCTTCGACCTCGATGTCTGGCCCACGAACAACCAGAGTGAGCGCGACCTGCGGCCGTTCAAGACCCAACAGAAGATCTCCGGCCGGCTCACCTCCGCGGCCACGACTGCCCGCCGCCTGCAGATCGCCAGCTACCTGTCCACCGCCCGCAAACACGGCGTCTCCGCGATGCACGCCCTACGCCTCGCGTTCCGCGGCGCTCCCTGGATGCCACCGGCCGCCACCGCCCCCACCTGACGCCCCCTCCGATCCCGCCGTGCCACCCACCGCCCCGCGCGGCCCACAGCCATGCCCGTGAACCACCACCTACAGCAAGATCACTAAACCAGGTGAATGTTTACTCATGGTTGTGGTTGTCGGGTTGAGCTTCCTTTTCGCGTTCGGCAATGTGTGGCTGCTCGCGCTGCGGCTCGGCGTGCCGGTGTATGTGGCCCCGTTGGTCGCTCCGGCGGTCGATCTGTCCGTGGCCGGGCTGCTCTTGGGTATCCGGTTCCTGGCTGTGCAGGGTGCCGGTTCTGAGCAGGTGCGGCCGGCGCGGAGGTTGCTGGTGTTCGCGAGTGTGGTGACGTTGGCGTTGAACGTGTTCGAGCCGATGATCGCGGGGGAGTACGGCAAGGCGGCTTTCGACAGTGTGGGGTGCTGGCTGCTGATGGGCTGGGCTCACGTCGGCCCCGGCCTGCTTCAGGCCATGCACGAGGCCGGCCAGGCAGGATAGTGCCCCGTGGAGTGGTGTAGATCGGTTCGCGTTCCGCTCTGCGTCTTTTCCTATTATGCGGCCTGGATATCTGCCGCGTCGAGGGTGATCGGGACGATTTCCGGGACTGTTGTGGTGATGTTTTCGCTGCCGATCTGCCGCATGGATTCCTCGGACAGGTAACGCCGGTCGGAGACCTGCCACTCGTCGTGGGTCTCCATGAGAACGGCGGTCGCCAGGCGGAGCAGGGCCTCCCGGTTCGGGAAGATCCCGACGACGTCGGTGCGGCGCTTCACTTCCCGGTTGAGTCGTTCCAGCGGGTTGTTCGACCAGATCTTGCGCCAGTGCGGTTCAGGGAAGTCCGCGAACGCGGTCAGGTCCGCCTTCGCGTCGCCCAGCATGCCCGCCACCGCCGGGAACTTCCCGTGCAGGAGGTCGGCGACGGTGTCGACCTGGGCGCGCACGAGGTCCGCGGTCGGCTGCGCGAAGATCGTGCCGATGGTGGCCGTCACCATCGACGCGGCGTGCCTGGGGACCCGGACGGCGACGTTGCGCTGGAAGTGGACCCGGCAACGCTGCCACGACGCGCCGGTCAGGACCTTACCCACGGCGGCGGTCAGCCCGCGGTGGGCATCCGAGATGACCAGCCGCACCCCGACCGGACCGACGACCAGGCCACGGTCCCGTAGCCCACGCAGGAACTCGGTCCAGAACGCCTCGTCCTCACTGTCGCCGACCTGCACGCCCAGGACCTCCCGGCGGCCGTCCGCCGAGACACCGGTGGCGATCACGACTGCCTGGGACACGACCCGCCCGTCAAGGCGGACCTTGCAGTAGGTGGCATCCAGGTAGACGTAGGGGAACCCGACATGGTCCAGCCGGCGGGCCCGCCAGGCGTCGGCCTCCCGGTCCAACGCGGCGCAGATCCAGGACACCTCCGACTTCGAGATCCCGGCGTCCACCCCGAGGGCGGCGACGAGGTCGTCGACCTTGCGGGTCGACACGCCGTGCACGTAGGCCTCCATCACCACCGCGTGCAGCGCCACGTCGATACGCCGGCGGGGTTCCAGCAACGACGGGAAGAACGACCCGGTCCGCATCTTCGGGATCTTCACCGTCAGGTCCCCGGCGGTCGTCGACACGGTCCGTTCCCGGGAGCCGTTGCGCTGCGTGGTCCGGGCTGCCGACCGTTCGTAACGGGCCGCGCCGACGTGCGCGTCGGCTTCCGCGTCCACGAGCGCCTGCAGACCGAACCGCAGCAGCTCCCGCATCACCTGACCGGCATCGGTGTGCCGCAGCAGCTCCAGCAGACCGGATAGGGCAGAATCATCCAAGGCCATCGCGTGTGTCCTCTCCGTGGAACTTTGGTCGGTTCACACAGAGCTACACGCGATGGCCGTCTTTGTCCCGGAGCGACACACCCCCACCCCGGACGATCAACCAGCCGATCCCGATCTACACCACGCGGTGGGACTCACCCTGCCTCACCCAGCCTGACGGGCAGGAGGTCGTCCACAGTCAGGAAAAAAGATAGATCGTTGCAGCACAATAGTCCTCCGTATCCCGCTGACGGAGGGTCACATGGCGGTTAACCAGGACTGGCGGCCATTGGAGGTCACTCCCGAGACCGCCGATGTCGAGCCAAGCCAGCGCGGACTGATCGACCACCTCGCACGAGCTGGCGATACAGGCCGTCTCCTCGAAGTGGCGAAGGCGGTGGTCTACCGGGGCTTTGCGGTCAGGCCCGATGCCCTCGACTCGGTGCTCGACCATCTGTTGCCCGAGCGCCTCGCCTACGTCCACGGTAACTCGCCGCGTGACCGGATCGGCCGCAACCTCTACACGTCGACCGAGTATCCGCAGAACTTCACGATCTCTCTGCACAATGAACTGTCGTACACCCGCAGCTGGCCGACTCGTCTGCTCTTCTACTGCGAGATCCCACCTACGGCGGGCGGCGCCACCCCGGTCCTTGACGGCCAACGTTGGCTAAGCGCCATCGATCCGTATGTTCGCGAGGCCTTCACCGGCGGCGTGCGCTACACGCAGAACCTGCACGGCGGCTGGGGACTCGGCCGAAGCTGGCAGGCGACCTTCGAGACCGACGACCGCGATGTGGTCGAGACGTTTCTCGCCGGCTCAGGTGCGCAGTGGTGGTGGCGGTCAGACGGAGGACTGCGGGTGACTCAGGTACGGGACGCAACGGTCCGCCATCCGGTGACCGGCGCACAGGTGTGGTTCAACCAGGCAGATCAGTGGCACGTCGCGGGCCTTGGCGACGAGACCTCCGCCGCGCTGGCGGCGATCATCACAGAAGAGGATCTGCCGCAGTCGGCGGAGTTTGCCGACGGATCACCGATCCCGGCCGAGTACGTAGCGCATGTGCGGGACGTGGGGCTGGCCAACGCGGTGGACGTCGACTGGAACGCTGGAGATCTGCTCTTGATCGACAATGTACTCGTCGCTCACGGACGTCGACCGTTCACCGGTGACCGGCGGGTGCTGGTGTCGATGTCGGGAGGGTCGCACGGTGCAGCGGGAGACGGGCGATGACGCGTGTCTCGCCGTCGGATGGCGGCACGGTCGAACCGGCTCTCCCCTTTGTCCTCGAGGGTGATCCTCGGAGAGGCGGGGTCGAGGTTCTTGTCCAGCAAGACGGACCTCGGTTGCTTTCCCTGGTCCGTCGCCACGGCGCCGTTCTGTTCCGCGGACCCGGCACTGGGCATCGCGGGCTTCGACCGCATTGTGCAGTCATTGTCCGGAGTGCCGCTTCCCTACACGGAGCGCTCGTCCCCACGCAGCCAGATAACAGGGAATATCTACACCTCCACCGACTATCCGGCCTCCGAGGAGATCTTCCCGCACAACGAGAACTCCTACCAGGCCCGCTGGCCGCGCCTTCTCTACTTCTACTGCGACAGCCCGGCAGAGACCCGAGGTGCGACACCACTGGTGGACGTACGACGGGTGCGCTCCCGCATCGATCCGTCGGTGCGCGCCGATTTCGAGCGCCGCGGCTGGCTGGTCGTGCGCAACTTCCATCCAGGATTTGGAGTGTCCTACCGAACGACCTTCGGTAGCAGCGACCGGAGTGCCGTGGACCGTTACTGCCAACGCAACGGCATCCTGACCGAGTGGCGTGGTGACCGGTTGCGTACCTCGGCATTGTGCCGCGCTGTCTGGCGACACCCGAGACCGACAAGCAAGCCTGGTTCAACCATATCATCTTCTTTCACCACACGACGCTGGCGCTGGACGTCCGCAACGGGCTGCTCGCTCTGTTCGACGAGGCCGATCTGCCCACGAACACCTATTTTGGCGACGGCGGACGGATACCGGACGAGGTCATGGCGCACCTGCGCTCCTGCTACCGCGAAGGCTCCACCCGGTTCGACTGGCGCCGCGACGACCTGCTCCTGGTCGACAACATGTTGGTCGCTCACGGCCGGGAGCCGTTCACCGGGTCACGGCGTATCGCCACCGCGATGAGCGACGTGTATCCAGCCGGGAGCTGACGGAGCAGGTACTCGCCCATGAACATCCGCCCAGGCGGAGTGGGTACGCCAGTCGGCCTGTTGCGTGGAGGAAACCTGACGGCTCCGTGGCGGCACGGCCACGACCACGGACCGTCGTAGCCGTGCCGAGCTGGTGAACGCCGGGTGAAGCAGGTCCGCCGAGCGTCGACAGTGGCGACGTTGGACGCCGGCAGGTGGCGCTCGCCAGCCGCCTGAGGGTGAGGTTCCACCTGACCCGAACCGTGCTGGCGAGCGGGCCCTTGTGGCGGCCAGTGTGGTGGTCCGCACGCGGTCGACAGTGATGTCAGAAGTACGACACGCCGCCCAGCGGCGTCGCCGCGCTAGAACGATCATCCTCGTGGTGGCCGGAGCTTTGTGCGACCTGCGGATGCCACCGGCTCACGACGCCCGCCGGGTGAGCTTCTGAACAGGCAGCATAAGCTGGTCGAAGACGGCTGTTGATCTCAATTTCCAGGCCACGCCCCGTGGCGCGAAGGGTGCGTCCTGCGCGCCCCTGGATCGCTCACATCCTCGGCGCGCAGCTTCTCCCTACGCTCCTCCTCTGCTGGCGAAACCCGTGGATCGCTGGGATCTCCGCGTTCCATCGCCTGTCGACCGGTCGCTGATCCGTATGAGCCCGCGGAGATGCGAACCGGTCCATTCACCCGGCCGTGGGAGCCGATGCCAGGTAAATGCCCAGGTAGTTGGCTTATCGACGATGAACCAGAACTGCTCCGAGAGCTTGATCGGCGAGTGTTCGCTCGGCGTTCCAAGCGTCGTCTCGATGATATGGAGGGTGCTGTGCGGGAGCGTCAACGAGGACTGCGTAGTTCATGCGTCGGAAGTCGTGTCCCCTGGAGTTGTCAAGGGCGCCTCCAACCAGATTCCGGTCCGACTTCATCTTCTTCGCTTCGGAGTCCCGAGTAGTCTGCTAGGTTACTCTCTGGGATACAGTGGGAACGGAGGGCGTCTGGCGTAATGGGTGCATGGACGGATGGCGGTCACGCGCTGTGATTCGAATCGTCTCGGTGTCGCGGTGCGATCAGATACAGATCATCGGCGGTCGTGATCCACCGCGATTACCGCGCTGGTGGCAATCGCGCCCGGGTCTGCTGAGATCGGATTTTCGCTGGTCGCGGTGCTCTTATGAAGGAAATCTGATCTCGTCGAGAACCGGTTGGCCCCTGGCTGTGGGCGAAGGTTGCGCGGCGTGGCGGGTGCGTACCGTCGGGCCTGGGGCCGGATGCGCTCGTTGACGAGATATCCCGCCGCGTGAGCAGATTCAACAGAGAAGGTGCTGACGTGCCCGGTGAGTTCGCGTCTTGACCGTCGGGCGTTACTGGGGCCCTGGTCGGCGTCCCGAACCGTCGTGCCTGTGGCACGGTGCTGCTCGGGGGGTGCGGCCGTCGGCCCCGGTCAGCGTGTCGCGCGGGAGCCGTGTCCGGAACCGATGCCCGGACCAGGACCGTCTCCCCGGATGTTTGACAGGAATTCACGGAGAACGCACAGTCACCTCTCGGAATATTCGGCCGTGTATCCGAACTGTATCTGGTGTCCACCGATCCATCGGCCAGTTGGTTTGGCCGACCTTCGAGTCGAAGGCGGTGAGGTGCGGACCATGGCCGGGGCTCCGCAGGCCGCATCCGCAGCTGCCACTGGCCGTGGTCGTCGGACGTTTCTGTCAGCAGGTGAGAACCGATCGTGGGAGGCCACCGTTGGAACTCCGTATTCTTGGCCCGGTCGGGCTGTGGTCAGATGACACCGAACTTCCCTTGCGAGGGACCAAACAGCGGACAATCCTGGCGGCCCTGCTGCTGGGCGGAGAGTGGGTGATATCCGACGCCAAGCTCGGTGAGCTCCTGTGGGGAAAGAACCCGCCACGGACCTATCAGGCGCAGATCTACACGTATGCCTCCCGGCTGCGAAAGCATCTGGATGGGACGAGCGCGATCATTCGTCAGGGTCAGGGTTACCTGTTGCGGCTGGGGCGGGCCAAGTTCGATTTCCGCGAGTTCGAGGAGCTCTCGCAGGCAGGACTTTCGGCGTTGCAGGCGCAACAACCTCGGAGGGCGTCGGACCTGCTGCGGGCCTCGCTTGACCTCTGGCGCGGTCCAACTCTCACGGATGTGACGGAGCTGCTCGCCGAGAATGGGCGCCCGCGGATAGAGATGGCACGGATGGAGGCGCTGGAGAACAGGATCAGCGCCGATCTCATCCTCGGCCGTTACCGCAAACTCACCTCCGAACTCGTCGGGCTGGTCAACGCCAATCCACTTCGGGAGGTCTTCCGGGCCCAGTTGATGATCGCCCTGTATCGCTCGGACCGGCAGGCCGAGGCGTTTGCCACCTACTACCAGGGCTGCCAGCTGCTGAAAGAGGAACTCGGTGTCGGTCCCGGCCCGGCGTTACGCAAGGCGCATCACGAGATCCTCACGGATGACTTCGACTAGACGCGTCCTGCCCAGGGGCAGCGGCAGAACGCGTCCTGATGTCAGATGCGCTGACGCTCAGGGGTGTCCGGTGGCTCCGGACGTGGCTGGCCGGTCTCCAGCCGTGCCCCACGCCCGGTGCCGAGGCGGGCCGGAGCACTGTGAATGAGCCGAGCGGCCGGGTACGAGTGCTGGTCACTTTCGCGACGATCGCGGCCATCCCCCCTCGCCGGGACGCCGGTCGCCGCGGGTGCCTGCCTGGGCGGTGTGGTCGGGGAGGCTGACGGACGGCGGTCGCGGGGGCCCCGTCCGGGCATTCTCCATGCGCGGTCGCCAAGCATGGCCATCGCCGCGGGCAGCAGCACGCCACGTACGAGGGTCGCGTCGATCAGGATGGCCACGGCCATGCCCACCCCGAGCATCTTGTACTCGATCGAGTTGAGCACGACGAAGACGCTGAAGACGGCGGTCATGATGACCGCGGCGCTCGTGACGACGCCGGCGCTCGTGCCCACACCCTCGACGATCGCCGTCCGGGCACCTGCGCCGCCCGACCAGTGCTCGCGGATCCGGCTGAGGACGAAGATGTGGTAGTCCATGCTCAGGCCGAACAGCAGGACGAACATGAACAGCGGGAGCCACCCGACCACGCCTCCGTACGAGGTGAACCCGAGCAGCGATTCGAGGTTCCCATCCTGGAACACCCAGGTCAGCACCCCGCAGGCGGCACCGACAGACAAGAGGTTGAGCAAGATCGACACCAGCGGGATCGCCAGGGAGCGGAAAGCCACGCCAAGCAGGACGAACGACAGCACCAGCACTGACCCGAAGACCAGCGGCATGGTGTCGCGCACCCGTTCGGTGAAGTCAAATGCGAAGGCCGTCTTGCCGGAGACCGCGTACTCAACACCGGGAACCTGACCGACCGTGGCGGGCAGGACCTCGCCCCGTAGCAGCTCCAGCGCTTCGTTGGAGAGCGGATCCGTCCCCTCTCCGGCGAGCGGCAGCCGGACCAGCATGGCATTGTCGACCCGGGTCACGGAGAGCGGTTCGGCGAGTAGACCGTCACTGGCTGCTACTCGACTGCGCAGGTTGTCGATCGCCTCGGCCAGAGCGGGATCTGTCACGTTTCCCCAGATCACCACTTTGGCCGGGGCCGGCGCACCGGGGAAGGCCTCCTGCATGCGGATGGCGCCGTCGACCGCGGCGACGTCGCGAGGAAGGCTGTTAATCGGCCCCGCGTCCTGCAGCCTGATCCCGGAGGCGGGCAGTGTCAGCACCACGAGCGTGAGCGTCGCGATGCCACCCCACAGGAGTGGGCGGCGTACCACCGTCCGGGCCACCGCGGACCAGGCCCGGGACTCCCGTGCAGTGGTGCGTCGCCGGCCGAGCCACGGCACGCGAGCCCGCTCGATCCGGGAGCCCAGCAGCGACAGGGTCGCGGGGAGGGCCGTCACGGAGCCGACGACCGCGAGCCCGACCACCATGGCGGTGCCGACGGTCAGCCCACGGAAGTTGTCCAGCCCGGTGAACAGCAGGCCGGAAAGGCACAGCATTACGGTCAGGCCGGACACCACGACAGCGCGCCCCGAGGTTCGGGCGGCGATTCGCAGGGCCTGTTCGAGGTCGCGTCCAGCGGCTCGTTCCTCCCGCTCCCTGCGGAGGTAGAACAGCGAGTAGTCGGTGCCCACGGCGACACCGATCAGCAGGATCATGGAGGATGCGGCGCTGTTGACGGGAATCCACTTGCCTACCGTCGTCATCAGCCCGAACGCGGCGAGCATGGTGGTTCCAGCCAGCAGCAACGGAACCGACGCCGCGACGAGCGATCCAAAGACCACCAACAGGATCACGGCGGTGATCGGCAGGGAGAAGGTCTCCGCGCGTTGGAAGTCCTCCTGGATGGAGTCGTCCACCGCGTCGTTGAGGCTCCGGTCGCCCGCCTGCACGATCCGCACGTCCAGATGCCGCGCCGCGACGGCGTCGACGGCCGTCGCGGCGGCGTTGTAGTGCTCGGTCATCTGGTCGTTGGGTCCGGCAACGAAGAAGCTGACCAGACCCGACCGGGCGTCCTCTGAGATCTGCTCCGCGGTGTCCAGAGGAGAACGTAGGCCCTGCACGGCGCCCGGCGTTCCGTTCAGCGTCGCCACCAGGTCCGTGGCGGCGGCGCGCAGCGCCGGGCTGTCCGCGAACGCCGGCCCTCCGGCATCGCGTGCCTGGATCAGAACGTTCTCCAGAGCCGGCTCGTAGCTCTCCTGGTCGCGTATCACCTGTTGCGCCTGCCCCGACTCACCTGGATCATGCGCCCGAGCATCGTCGCCGGGAATCAGACCGCTGGAGGCCACGGCGAGGACCACGAGCACGAGCCAGCCGACGACGACCCGTGCACGGTGCCGGATCGACCATGCCGCGACCCGTTCGACCAGCGGCGCTCGGACCGGGTCGCCCCAGCCTTCGTGATCAGGCGGTGAGTGGTTCGCTTCGCCCATCATGAACTAAGGTCCCCTCGGGAAGAAGTGCTCCAGAAGCTCGCCGGTCGGCGAGGTGTCGCTTCTTGCTGGCTGGGCTGCCGAGCGGCTACTCGACAGCCCGGCACCTACTCGACGTCCTTGAGAATGCGTTCGACAGACTGGAGCCGGGTCTGGATCTCGGCAAGCCGTCCGACGAGTTCGGCGAGCTGCCGTTCGGCTCCCTCCTGGAAGAGCACGGCCTTGTCGGCGATGGCTCGGTACTCGTTCTCGCGGGCGAGAACAGCCTTGGCCCGCCAGGTGGCGGCGAGCTGCCAGATCGTAACTGTGATCACGGCAGTTACCAGGAGGAAGAACCCGATGACCCCGGTCACCTCCTGCCAGTCGGTACCGCTCATGTCGTTGATCCTTTCTCGGGTGGGCTGAGGGTGCGCGCCGCGTCCGCGACGGTCTCCGGAGTCAGGTGGAACTGGAACGCCGCGACCTCGTAGAACTTCATCGCCTTCCCGTCCGGGGAGACCTCGAGGCTGGCGGAGACGAGTCCGGCGTTCTCGAGCTTGCGCAGGTGTACCTGGAGCAGGGCGCGGCTGATGTCCAGCTCACGGGCGAGCTGGCTGACGTAGTTGCGTTCACTGGCGAGTGCCGCGAGGACGCGGAGCCGGTGGGGGTTGGCCATCGTCGCCAGGATCTGCACCAGCTCGTCGCCCGTGGGAGCCGGCGCTGTCAAGGTGTAGTCCTGCAGCACATGCCAACAGATGTTAGCAGGAGCATTGTCGAGTTGTCATCTGCCGGCGTCGGTGGGCATCCGCCAGCCGCGTGCGGCGGCCGGGGTGCCGCCGGCGGCCCGCGACCCGGTGGCCGGCTCGACCCCGGCACCAGTTGGTCCGAGAGATAGCCTCGGGCTTTCACCGGGGTGATCGTCTGTTGGGTTGCCGCAAAGAGGAAAGTGCTCCTGGCCAGGGAGGATCGGGC
>NZ_JALKFW010000015.1:0-11158 GCF_023243055.1 Frankia sp. AgPm24
CTGCGTCAACTATTACCCCTTCCGTGCTGCCCCTAATTCTAGTAGGGACCGCTGTCCGGGAGAAAAGGGGCACCTCAACCGGCTGCATTGGGTCCGCGATGTCACCTACGACGAGGACCACCACCGTGCCCGGACCGGCAACGCGCCCCAGGTCATGGCCAGCCTCCGCAACCTCGCGATCAGCATCCTGCCCCTGTCCGGCACCACCAACATCGCCCAGGCACCACGCCACCACGCCCGCCGACCCGAACGACCACTCACCACGATCATGAACCCAAATTGCTAACCAGCAACTATGCCGCCGCCCTGCCCCGACCCCTAGTAATTCGGAGCCGACCCCCTAGTCGGCCCCGGAACCAACCCCTAGTGCGGCAGCAGCACTTTTGTGATCATGTGGCTTGATCGTTTCGTTGTCGGCAGTGGCTTGTGCGGGCGGCGGCTTGGTGGCGTCGGCGCCACTGTGACCAGTGCAGGACGTGGGCGACGGTGCTGGTTGTCCGGACCGTGAGCGTGGTGAACAGTCGACGGACCTCGTTCACGGTCAGGGGTAGCAGCCCGGGGGGTGCGGGTTGGTCGCGTTCGCTGGCGGCCAGGATGGTGAGGAAGGCGTGGGCGAGCATCGCGAGGATGGTCCAGCGGTGCCAGGAGGTCCATTTTCTGACCTGGTGCTGGTCGAGGGCGGCGAGTTCCTTGGCTGTCTGGATCGTTTCCTCGACGGCCCACCTGCGTCCGGCCACGTGGACCAGCGCGGACAGCGGGATCGGGCCGGGTGCGTGGGCGCGGTAGAAGGCGTACTCGCCGGTGCGGCGGTTGCGGCGGATGAGGAGCCAGTGCCGGCCGGGGAGATCCTGGTCGACGGTGTTGATCATCGCCCAGTCGTAGTAGCGCTGCCCTTTCGATCCAGCGCCGGCGGACAGGCGCTGCCAGGACCGGGCGGGTAGCCGCACGGCGAGTTCGACGGCCTTACGCACCCCGATCCCGGTGCGCACACGATGGTTGCTGGCGACGGCCAGCACGTAGCCGACACCGCGCCGTGCCAGCTCGGCCCGTAGTTTCGGGTCGTTGCCATAGACCTCGTCCGCCGTGACCCAGCGGGCGGGCGTGCCGGCGTCGAACGCGCGGGTGAGCATCCCTCGTGCCAGCGCGGGCTTGGTCTGGAACACCGTGCTGGGCGGGACGCCGGCCGCCGCGAGCCGATCCGGATCGCCGGTCCAGCTCTTCGGGAGGTAGAGCGCCCGGTCGATGAACGCGCGGCCGCGGTCGGCGGCGTAAGCCAGATAGACCGCGACCTGCGCGTTTTCGATTCTTCCCGCAGTGCCGGTGTACTGCCGTTGCACCCCGACCGTCGCCGTTCCCTTCTTCAGATCCCCGGTCTCGTCCACGACCAGCACCGCACCAGCCTCACCGAGCCGTTCGACGACGTAGTCGCGTAGGTCGTCGCGGACGGCCTCGTTGTCCCACACCGCACGCGAGAGCAGCCGTTGCATCCCGTCGGGTGACGTCTCGCCCGCGTGTTCGGAGACGGTCCAGCAGTTCGTCCGGCCCAGACCTGCCGTCAGTCCCAGCAGGAACCGGCCGACCCGGCGGCGGGTCTCGACCCGCGCGAACCGGGTCGTGACCCGGTCCAGGAGCGCGTCGAACTCAGCCCGCCAACGGTCGCTGTCTATGCTGTGGCCCACGGCCACTGGTCGATCTTCGATGGTCCACACAACCCGCGATGTCACCGGTGGCCGCTTCGCGTCCGTGACCGCCCCGACCCAACCACCCCGAAGATCAACACGGGAACACAAGACGATCACAAAAGTGCTGCTGCCGTACTAGTCGCCGGGCTCCGCCGCTCTGCATTCAGATCCTTGATCAAGGAGCAGACCAGGAAGATAGGGGTTCCAGGAAACGGCGGCGCAGGCGAGCATGGACGCGATTCGATGCTCCGCGCGGTCGGTCTTCGGCGATCGGACGCGATCAAACTGTGCTGCCGTGAGACTGTGGGAGGACTGGTACATATGGCGGACCGACCATTACCACTTGCGGACCTGACGATTATCGACATCTCCACCGTCCTGGCGGGGCCCTTCGCCGCGCAGCTGCTCGCCGACTTCGGTGCGAGAGTGATAAAGGTCGAGCATCCGTCCGGCGATCCGATGCGCCGTCTCGGGCTCGCGACCAACGGCGTACCGCTCTGGTGGAAGGTGCTGAACCGGAACAAACAGGGAATCGTCCTCAATCTCAGCACTCCGGAGGGCGCGGCGGAGTTTCTGCGCCTCGCGGCCAACGCGGACACTGTGATCGAGAACTTCCGGCCCGGGACGCTCGAGCGGTGGGGTATCGGCCCTGAGAAGCTGAAGGAAGTAAACCCTGACCTTTTCTGAGGATTCGGGGACGACACCATGCTTGATTCCGTCGAGGGCGGCCTCGTGGTCGAGACCTCGTCCGGGCAGATACGCGGTTTTCTTGACCGAAGAGTGCCCAACTGGCGGGGTGTGCCCTACGGTCACGTCGAGCGGCGTTTCCGGCCGCCCGAGCCGGTGAGGCCGGCCGGCCCGCTCGAGGCGAACCGCTGGGGAGCCGTCAGCTGGCAGCTGCCGATCCAGGTCGGCAGGAGCCTGTACCGGGTCCCGCTGGACGAACTTGTCGAGAACGAGGGCTGCCTCAACCTGAACGTCTGGTCACCTGGCCCGCGCCAGGATGCCCCGCTCCCCGTCTTGATCTGGCTTCATGGTGGCAACCGGGTGTACGACAGCGCCAGCAGCCGGATCGACCCGTGGCACTTCGCGGCTCGGCACGGCGTCGTCGTCGTGACCGCGAACTATCGCCTCGGCCTGTGGGACTGCCTCTATCTGGGTGGCCACGACCAGGACTTCGCGGACAGCGCCAACCTCGAGGTTCTTGACCAGGTCATGCCGCTGCGCTGGATAAAGGACAACATCGCTCGCTTCGGCGGTGACCCGGCGAACGTCACGCTGTTCGGCATGTCCTCAGGTGGCTGCGACGTGGCGACGCTGCTCGGCGCACCCCTGGCTCACGGGCTGTTCCACAAGGCCGCGATCTACAGCGGGAACGCCGAGGTGCCGGTGTCCGAGGACGCCGCCGTCCGCTTCACCGAGGAGTTCATCGCCGCGGCCGGGCCACTGGCGAGCTCGCCGGACGATCTGAGCAGGCTCCCGAACGCGGGCCTGCGTCACATCCACGGGAAGCTGCTCGAACGGGGTGTCAAGGTCCGCTACGGTCCCTTCGTCGACGGCTCCGTAGTGCCCAGGCCGCCGCTGGAGACCATCAGGGACGGGGGCATCGCTGGCGTCCCACTGCTGATGTCGGTGACCTCGAAGGAGGCGGGGATCTACGTCGCCATGGGTGACGAGGTCTTCAGTCGAGCCTATGAGGCACTGGACGTCGGAGCCCCTTCCGGCGACCAGGAGAAAATGATTGAACTGCTCTCGGAGAGAAACTATCTGGAACCCACCGACCGACTGCTGCGGGCGGCTCACGATGCCGGCAGGACTGTTTGGCCGCAGCAATTCTGCTATGCGCCGACCAACTCGAACTTCGCTTCCCACAATCCTTCCCTGGCGGCATGGCCAGTACACGGCACCGACATGGCCTCATCGTTCGTCGATGCTCAGGGCAATGAGGGGACGAATACGGACCGCCTTGTCGGGGAGCTGGAACAGAACGCGCTGATCGCATTGGCCCGGCACGGGTGTCCGCCCTGGAGGAGCTGGACCCCGGAGGAGCCGGTGACCTGCCAGATCGCGGCGCCCGACAGCCACGGGTCAAGGCATGCCCGCAGGTGACGGCAGCGCCTGGTCCTAGGTTGGATGCCCCGGCGAGATGACCCGGGAGCCCCAGACCGCGTGCCCTGGTCGAGCCGTCCACCGCGAGCGCTGCAGGTCACCGCTTCCTTGACGAGCCTTCAGTACCCACGCACCACCGAGGAGAGAGATCGCGATGAGTACCGATACCAACGCGCCGGCGGGCTCGGCGCCAAGCCCGCTCGCGGACCAGCAGCAGGCTCCGCAGGTCCGTCGCCGGTGGTGGGTGCTAGCCGTCGTGTCGGTCGCGCAGCTCATGCTCATGCTCGACGCGACGATCGTGAACGTGATGCTGCCCCAGGTGCACGACGCGCTGCATCTGTCCACCACCGGTCAGCAGTGGGTGATGAGCATCTACGTGTTGCCGTTCGGTGGCCTGATGCTGCTCGGCGGGCGGCTGACCGATGTGGTCGGCAGGCGCCGGGTGCTGCTGACCGGCCTGGTGCTGTTCACCGGCAGCTCGCTGCTGGCCGGCACCGCCACCACCGCGACCCAGCTGCTGATCGCCAGGGCGCTTCAGGGCATCGGCGCCGCGGCCGCGTCACCGGCCGCGCTGTCGATCGTGGTCACGTCCTTCCCCGACCAGACCGAACGCACGAAGGCGCTCGGCACCTGGGGCTCCGTGTTGGGGATCGGCGCCAGTATGGGCGTGCTGCTGGGCGGCCTGCTGGTGCAGATCGACTGGCGGTGGGCGTTCTACATCAACCTGCCGGTCGGCCTGGCGGTCATCGGCGCGGTGGCCGGCCTCGTCGCGGGCGGCGGCCCTGACCGGCGCAAGCCGCCGTCGGACCTCGGCGGCGCCCTCACCATCACCGGCGGGCTGCTGCTGCTCGTCTACGGCATCGTCAGCTCCACCATGAACGGCTGGACGAGCTGGCAAACCGTCGGGGCGTTCGCGGTGAGCGTCGTGCTGTTCGCCGCGTTCGTCCGGATCGAGCAGCGCCACCGCGCGCCGCTGGTGCCGCTGCGACTGGTCGGCAAGCGCAATGTGGTCGCGGCGAGCCTCGGCCAGCTGGTCTCGGCCGGCATCATGCTGCCGACGTTCTTCCTGCTGCCGCAGTACATGCAGGGCGTGCTGCACTACAGCCCGCTACAGACGGGCCTGGCCTACATTCCGACCAGCCTGGCGATGTTGTTCGTATCGGGTGTGGTGGCCCGCGTGATCCCGAAGACCGGCGCGCGTGGCCCGTTCCTCGTGGGCACAGTGCTGCTGGCCGGGATGCTCGGACTGATGGTGAACGCCACGATCGACTCCGGGTACTGGACGTTGCTGCTGCCGGTGACCGCACTGCTCGGCATCGGGCTCGTGATCTGCATGATCACTATTCCGGTGGTCGGCACAGCCGACGCGACCGAGGAGGACGCCGGCACGGCATCGGGCATCCTCAACGCCGCCGCCGAGGTGGGCGGCGCGCTCGGTCTCGCGGTGGTGGCCACGTCAGTCGGCGCGCGCTCGGCGGAGCTGGTCGGCCAGGGTGTCGATCCGGTGCACGCGCTCAATTCCGGCTTGCAGCGTGGTTTCGCGGTGCTGTTCGTGTGGGTCGGACTGAACCTGCTGATCGGGCTGTTCGGCCTGCGAGGCAATGCAGCCAGCCGCTTCCGAGCCGACTGATTCCCAACCCGCCTGGGTTGACCGAGTTCGGGTGCGCCGCCAGGCGCAGGCACTACGACAAGGATCTTACGGAGTACTTAAGGCGGTATCGCGTCACCGATCCTCTCCAACATTTACCTGCACCGCCTCGACACCTTCGTCGAGACCGTACTCATCCCCGAATACACGAGAGGCGAAAGGAGAGCGCACAACCCTGCCTACCGGAGGGTGTACAACGCTGCCCGGCAAGCAAAGGTCCGGAGGAACCACGCCGCCGCGTGGCAACTCCGCGTGCAACAGCGCACGACCCCCCGCAGAGACCCCAACGACTCGGGCTACCGAAAGCTATACTATGCCCGGTACGCCGACGACGCGCTCCTAGCTAGTTCCCCTGGCCCTTCGGGCACGCCGCCCCGGCGTGAAACGCTCTACCTGGCTGTCGGGCATCTCGGGAGAACTACCATCCTCAACTCGGCACGGCAGACGATCAGCGTCCCGTCGGTTGGAAAATGGGAAACCTACTGAATAGTTACCAGAAAGATAACCGACCTGGCAGCCTAACCAGTGTCCATAAAAGCGGGAACACTCCAGGGACGACCCGATAGCGTGAAGACTAGTTGTCTGGGGCAATCAAATTCATGCTGGGTGGGGGAGTTCCATGTGTCCGGCGTGACGTACCATCAGGCCCCGGACGCCACCGACCACTGACACACCGAGCGCGGCATGCGGGGACGAAACGCGGCCGTGTCAGGAGGATTCACTCATGCCCGCCACCGCACCCGCGTTCCGCACGTACGTGGAGGAGAGCCTCAACGCCCTCGCCGCCCGGCCCGAGCGAGAGGTCCTGGTGCACAGCCGCCGCCGCGTCACCGCCGGAGCCTTCAGCGACCTCGTGTACCGCATGGCCCGCGCCCTCCGCGCGCAGGGCGTCGGCCGCAGCCAGACCGTCACCCTGCTCAGCGGCAACCTCCCAGAGACCATCGCCGCGCGCTATGCCGCCAACCTGCTCGGCTGTCGGGTCAACCACCTCTACAACAAGCTGTCGGCCGACGTTCAGGCGGCCATAGTCCGCGACGTCGAGACCCGCGCCCTGATCGTCGACCCCCGCTACGCCGACCGTGCCGCCGAGGTCACGGAACGGGCACCGGTCGCGGCCGTCCTCGCTCTCGGTCCCGCGACCACGGGGACGGACCTGCTCGCGCTCGCCGCCGACGAGTCCGCGGAGCCGTTCGCCGGCGACGCCCAGCCGCAGGACGTGTTCGGCATCCACCACACCGGTGGCACCACCGGCCACCCCAAGGGAATCTGCGCCACCTTCCAGCAGCTCCGGGAGGCTATGCCTCGCGAGCTGGGCCCGCGGCAGGCCCCGCCCCGGCAGCTCGTGTGCACCACCCTCGCCCACGCCGCCGGCATGATGGCGGACGTCACGCTCCTCTCCGGCGGCACCGTCGTGCTGCTCGACGACTTCGATGCCGGAGAGGTGCTCGCCGCGATCGAGCGCGAGCGCATCACCCAGCTCTTCGTGCTCCCGCCGCTGCTGTACCAGCTGCTGGACCACCCGGCCTCCGACCGCTACGACACCTCCAGCCTCGAGGGGCTGGCCTACGGCGGCTGCCAGGCATCGCCGGGCCGCATCGTCGATGCGCTGCGCCGCTTCGGCCCGGTGCTCGTCCAGTTCTACAGCCAGAGCGAGGCCGGCGGCATCAGCCTGCTCACCCCCGAGGACCACGACCCGCAGCGCCCCGACCGGCTCTGCTCCGCCGGCAAGGTCCTGCCCGGAGTCCAGGTGGCGATCCGCGACGAGGCCGGCCGCGACCTGCTGGTCGGTGAGCACGGCGAGATCTGCGTCCGCTCTGCCATGGTAATGGAGGGGTACTGGAAGCAGCCCGAACTGACCGCCGAGGTCCTGCGCGACGGCTGGCTGCACACCGGTGACATCGGCTTCCTCGACGAGGACGGCTACGTCACCGTCCTCGACCGGCTGAAGGACATGATCGTCGTCGTGAGCGGTCATGTATACACCACCGAGCTCGAGGACCTCCTCAACTCCCACCCGCAGGTGCTCCAGAGCGCCGTCTTCGGCGTGCGCGGCGCCGACGACATGGAGCAGGTGCACGCCGCCGTCGTGCCCGTTCCCGGCAGCGGGGTCGACGAGCAGCAGCTGCGCGCCCTGGTGCGCGCCGAGCGAGGCTCGATGTACGAGCCGGCATGCATCACCTTAGTCGAGGAACTCCCGCTCACCGACGCGGGCAAGCCGGACAAGAAGCTGCTCCGCGCCCGCGCCGGGCACGCGTCCTCCTGACACTCCGGCCTCCGCGCCTGCCCGAGGCCTCGGCGGGGCCTCCGGGTCCGGCATCCTCCGCGCTCGGCGCGGATCGCCAGGCGCGGAGGCCTCGGTGTAAGGTCGTGCCCTCTGCTGGCGGGTGTGCCGGCAACAGGATGACTCCCCGTCGGAGTGCTGACCCCGGCCAGCTGACCTTCACCGAGCAGGCCCGCCGCCGGCAGCTCATCGAGTGCACGATCGACCTGGTCTCCACGCGCGACTACGCGGCGACCTCGCTGTCGGCGATCGCCGAAGCCGTCGGCATCTCCAAGGCCGCCGTCCTCTACCACTTCGCGTCGAAGGACCGCTCTTCATCACCGGCATCCAGCAGCAGACGCAGCGCACGTCCCAGCACGTACGCGGTCGCTCTGACTGGAAACCCCAAGGTGATGTGGGCAGGCTCGCGCGCACCAGGGCACTTGGCCGCTGATGCGCGGGAAGACGGCAGTTCGGGGTGGCGGTCGGTCTGCCCTTCTGACTAGCGGTACGGGTGCGTGTCGGGGTTCGCGCGGCCTCCCGGTGCGGCCGTCAGGCCGCGCGGGCCGGGGGTTAGGCCGCGGCGAGCATCGAGGCGGCTTCCTGTGGGGAGACCCCGAGGTTTTTCATCTGTCTTACCAGCGCGCGCTTGCGCCGTTCCGGGTCCTGCCGGCGGGTGTGTTAGTCGGCGCCGAGATCCCGGAACGGCACCTGGTCGCGCACCATCCGCCAGATGATCTCCAGGATGGAGCGGCTGGTGGCGACGATGGCTTTCAGGCTGCCGCGGCGGGCGCGCAGCCGCCGGTGGCGGGCACCGCGGAAGGTGTCGGTGCGTCCGGCGGAGGCCGCCGCCGAACCGAGCGTGCGACGCACGTAACGGTTGCCGCGTCCGGTCCGGCCCATCCGCAGGGACGCCCCGGTCTGGATCGTGCGTGAGGTCAGGTTCGCCCACGACGCCAGGTGCCCCGCGGTCGCGAACGGGCTCATGTCCGTTCCGATCTCCGCGAGGATCATCTGCGCGGCGTCCCTGCCGATCCCGGGGATCGCGTCAAGCAGGTCGACCAGGTCCGCGGCGGTGAGCGACGCCGGCCACCCGCCGACGGGTGTGGTCGACAGGCCGGCGGCGGGCGTGGGCACGGTGTCGGCGACGGGTGGAACGATCTCACCGGTGACGGTCGAGACCGTCCCGCGCACGCCGTCGACCTCGGTGACCCCGTCGACCTCGGCGGGCTCGACCGTGTCGGGCTGGCGGGTGGGCAGTGACATCGCCGCGGTCATCTCCTCGACCCTCGCGGACAGCGTGGCGATCTGCCGGTCAAGCGTGTCGACCTGCTCCAGGTAGATCTTCAGCAGGAAGGCGTCGTGGTCGCTGAACCGGCCAGTCAGCGCCGCGGTCACGCCTCCGGCGAGGCATTCAGGCCCGTCCCGAGCGCCGCGAGCCGGCGCGGGTCGCGTTCCCCGGCCACCAGCGTGTCGAGGATCCGCCGGCTCGCGACCCCGAAAAGGTCCGAGACCACCGTGGAGAGCTTGACCAGCGCTCCCTCGAGCAGCTTCTCCGCGCGTTGCTTGGCCCGTGTGCGGTCCTCGACGAGGTCGACCCGCATCCGGCGGATCTGTGTCGGCGGCACGAACGACCGGCGCAGCATCGAGCGCTCGTTGAGCTTCGCCAGCCACACGGCGTCCAGCTTGTCGGTCTGGGTCTTCCGGGGACGTTCTTCACGTCCCGGGCGTTGACCAGCCACACCTCGAGGCCCCGCTCCTCGAGCAGGTAGTAGAAGACCCGCCAGTAGTCCGCAGTGCTCTCGAGAACCACCCGCTCGACGCCCTGGCAGACCAGGTGGTCCGCCAGCCCCTCCACCGCCGGGACCGTCGCGGCGACGTCGAAGACCCGGGTGACCCGCTTGCCTTCCCGGCTGTCGTGCGGGACCCGCACGCACACCTTCCCGGACGCCTTCGCGACGTCGATCGCCGCGACCCGCTCCAGGATCTGCTCGGTGTCGTCCACAACGACCTCGACCGAACCGTCCACCGCACCCCCAACCAGCCGATACCTACAGGTAGCGACCGCCCGGGGACCGACAAAGATCAACACTCTGACTGGCGTGCTCGAAGCACAGCGGGCGACCCGCAAGGTCAAGATCCCTCGCCAAACTAGTGCCGCATCAGGCAACGTTCGCCTTGGCGACGACGGCGCGGAGTTTCTTGTCGGCGGCGTGGCGGTTCCGCCAGCCGAGGTAGCGACGGATCATGCTGGCTTGCGCGCGGTGGTTGCGGTGGTCGGTGCCGTCGAGGGCGAAGTAGCGCAGGGCGGTGAACTGGGCCTCGATACGGTTGAGCCATGAGCTGTTCGTCGGGGTGTAGGCGATCTCGACGTTGTTCGCCGCCGCCCACGCTCCGACCCGCCCATCGACCCGGGTCGACAGGTGCGGGCTGTAGTTGTCGCAGATGATCGCGATCCGCACGTCGGGTGGGTAGAGGCCGCGCAGGTAGCGGCAGAAGGTCAGGAACACCGTGCGGTTCTTCGTGGTCTTCACATGCCCGTACATCCAGTCTTTGCCCAGGTCGTAGGCGGCCATCAGATGCCGCACCCCCTGCGTGCGGGTGTAGGTCGCCCGCCGGCGGCGCCGCGGGCCGCGCTTCGGGTCGGTCTTCGCACCACCCACCCCGGCCCAGATCCGCCCCGGACGTGGCATCAGGTTCAGCGGGCCGAACTCGTCGAGGCAGAACACGACCGCCGGCTCGCCGGGTTCGGGCACGACCTGTCCGTCGATGATCGCGTACAGGTGCTCGACGCGGGCCTTCTTCGGTTCGTACTCCGGATCCGAGCTGGCCTTCCACGTCTTCAGGCGTTGAAAGGAGACGCCATCCTCGCGGAGCAGGACCCGCAGGCCCTCATGGCTGATGTCGTCGACCACCCCCTCGGCGACCAGGAACTCGGCGAGTTTGGTCAGGCTCCAGGTCGAGAACGGCAGCTGATGCTCGGAGGGACGGGACTTCGCGATCTTCTTGATCTCCCGGCGTTCCGGCAGCGTGAACTTCCGCGGTCGGCCGCCTGCGTACTTCGGATAGAGGGAGTCGAACCCGTCGGCGTTGAAGTTGTGGATCACATCGCGGACCCGATCCTCCGACGTGAACGTCACCTCCGCGATCTTCGTCGGGGTCATGGCCTGCGCGGAGAGCAGGATCATCTGCGCCCGTCGCCACGTCACCACCGACCCCGAGGACCGTCGCACGATCCGTAACAGCCGCTGTCCCTCGTCCGGATCGATCTCCCGGACCCGCACCCGTTCCGCCACACCACAGATCATCAGCCGGACGGCCAGGCCAGGACGGGACCCGACGCGGCGCGTCCCCACAACGGGCAAACCTTCGCGGCTACGGCACTAGTGCAGCGCCTCAGTAGTTCCTTTCCGGCGCCTGGTCACGGTGAGTGATGTCAAGCGGCGGCCGGTAGGGCGT
>NZ_JALKFW010000016.1:0-11012 GCF_023243055.1 Frankia sp. AgPm24
CGATCTTCCTCTCCCAACCCGCCCAGGTCATAAGATGATAGCCATCGCCTGACTCACCTCATCTTGACGGGTAGGGGTCGGGGTTGCCGTCGTGCAGCACGTAGCCGACGCCGGGCAGGGCGCGGGGGATTTCCTCGGCGCGGGCACCGCGTTCCCGGGCGCCGTTGCCCAGGACGAGGTCCGGTTGGTCGGTTTCGGTCATCCGCAGTGCGACGCGGACCGGGAACAGGTCTCGGAACGGCAGGACTTCCTTGCGTGGGTCCTGCAAGGCCGCGATGACCACGACGCCGGGGGCGCGTCCCTGGGACAGCAGCAGCGGCAGCGCCGCGCCGATGCGCTTCTTGAGGTCCCGGTCGGTCACGTAGGCGGTGAGCGACGCGATTTCGTCGACCACGACGACGATCAGCGGATCCGACGGGGTCGGCGTGTGCAACCGGCTGTTTCCCGCCAGCATCGCCGTCCGCTTCTGCATCCGGCCGACGGCATCGTCGAGGAGATCAGCGATGGTGTCCGTGCTGGTGGCGAAGCGGGTGAACAGCGGACGGCCGAAGGCCAGTTCCATCCCGCCCTTCGGGTCGCACACCCACAGCTCCACCAGCCCGGCATGGACCGCCGGGGCCAGGCCGCGCAGCAGCCCCCACAGCACCGAGCCCTTGCCCGCCCCGGTCGCTCCGGCGATCAGCACATGGGAGCCGCGCACGGGCAGCGTCCAGGAAGATCCATCCTCGCTGCGGCCGATCGGCACCGCTGACAGGCCCGCGACCAGCTGACCCAGGTCCGCCGACGAGCCAGCGGGACGGGAAGGGTCACCGGTGGCGCCGGCCGGGTCAGGGCCGGCACCGTCGGAGCCGTCGGAGCCGTCGGAGCCGTCGAGCGCAGCCGGGGTGACCGGGCGGGTCAGCGGGTCGTGGCGGTGGAAGGAGATCCGGACGAAGCGGAACGTCTCCCCGTGCACCTGGCAACGCCGCGCCCGGAAGACGTGCCGCAGCGCTTCGGCCTGCTCCGCCCACTGCGCGGGGGTCTGGCCGGGTAGGAGTTCCACCCGCAGTACGTCCACCGATCGGGACGCGCGGATTGACCGGATCCGCGGGAAGTACTCGTTAAAGGTCACCTGGTCGCCGGTCGAGGTGGGCATGCGGATGGCAAGGTCGGTGTGGACCATCGCCGGCTTCCATCGCCGCTGGTAGACGAACGTCAGCCGGGCGCGTCCGCACAGCCACCAGGCCACCGGCCAGAACGACCGGCCATGCACCCGCCACCACACGACGGCGAGCACCGCCAGGCCGCCGAACAGGATGCCCAGCGCAGGCAGGCCGAAGTGATGGACGAACAGCAGCGTCCCGAGCGTCGAGCCGACCGTGACCCGGTGCCGCCAGCAGGAGCGCACCGTCAACACCAGCCCCTTGCCGCCCACGGCCAGCAGCAGCATCCACAGCGGCACACGCATCTTGTCAGCACGGGTCGGGACCCGCGGAAAACGCTGGTCACCGTTGATTTTGGACATGGCGATACCACCCGCTTTTCGAGCGCACGAACCAGGGACAGGTGTTGCGGGAAAAGATTTCCCGGGGGCCCGGAATCCGGATACCGGAGTGTCCGGGCCGCCCAGGTGAACCGGCCGGATGTGGCCTATGCCGCCCGGAGTTCCGCCGGGTCGGCGGCATCGTCGGAGGCGAAGCGGATGCGTTCGCACTCCACGAGGTAGTCGTTTGCCGCGCCGATCAGCGCGTAGGCGAATTCGATCTGATCCGAGGTGACCGCGTTCAACGCCGGGGAAATCGTCATCCCCATCATCCCGAGCCGAAGCGTCAGGATCGGCGAGCGATGTGGGTACGTGTGGCAGTGCACCGACCAGTCCGCGCCGACCTGTAGCCCGAGCAACGCCGAGGAACGCAGACCGTCGAGTGCCGGCCGGACACGGCCGTTCATGCCGCCACCGCCGGACCCGGACGCCGACCGTTCGCCGCGCCCGGTGCACGCATGTCCGATGCCCGCAGCGAGTAGGCGATCTTCGGGCGTTCGGTGTTGCGCCGGTCGATGTAGGGCGTGAGGGACAGACCGTCGAACTCCACCGGCCGGAACGGAGTTCCAGGCAGCAGGTCCGGCGGGACCGGCTGTACCGCCGCCGTCATCCGGATCTTGAGTTCGTTGCTACGGGCCGCCGGGTCGGCGTCGATGACCTTGACCTGCCAGACCAGGTCTCCGGTCTCCTCGTCGCGCTGCTGTGCGTCCGCCACCCCTGCCCGGACCTTGTCGAAGTCGTTGACCGGGTCGACACCGACCACGAACGCCCCCACGGGAAACACCACCCCGAAGGCGACGGGAATCCGTCGTGGCACCGCCATGGATCCACCTTCCTCAGTCGTCTGTCCGACCGGGCGTTGCATCGGCCCGGTGGGTACGGAACGACAATGCCCCGCCGAACAAGCGCGTATCAAGCGCTATACCGGCGGTGCATGAGCAGTCGGGATCGAAGAATGTCGTCAGTGCATGAACTCATGCAGGCCATGCCGGGTCGATATAGGCGTTGACCAGGGCAGGACGGTGCATTGCCTATTCGCTAGCATGCCGTCCATGGATGATCGTCCCGGTGGTGTGAATGCCCCCGATGGCCGACGGGACACAGACGGCGAGGACTGGACGGCGGTGGCCGTGGCCATCACGGAACGCATGGCCGCCCGGCGCATCAGTCAGCAGGAGCTCGCCGACCGCGCGGGCATCGCCGTGTCCACGCTGAGGCTTGTCCAGCACGGCGCGAAGCGGCGTGTGCGGACCCGGACCCTGACCGCCATCTCCCGCGCTCTGGACTGGCCGGACGACCATCTGGTGCGGGTGCTCACCGCCGGTCAGGTCACGGCAGAGGGCGACGGGGAAGAGGCAGCGGTGGTGACGCGGCAGATTCTCGAAGGCGTCCGCGACATCCGGGACGACCTACGGGCGCTCCTGCGCCGGCTCGACGACCTCGACCGACAGCGCAGGTGATTCGTCTGCCCAGTGGCCGGCAGCACCGACGCATGCGGTCCCGGACATGGCACGGCCCCGGATCCATCGGGTGGGAATCCGGGGCCGCGGTGGCCGGTGAGGAGCGCTCACGGAGACCGGCCACGTTCATGGGGATGTGGTTCGGGTGGGAGGACCCGTGCCGCGTGCCGCCGAGGGGGTCGGCCGGGCGCGGGTCCTCCCGGTGGTGACGGGCGTGTCGTCGGGGGTTGGCCCGTCACCGGCTCACAGGCGGGTGGGCACCGCTTGGTCGACGTACATGGCGTCAGCGACCGCGTCGAAGGCGGCCGAGGTCTGGCCCCGCCGGACGGCCAGCGCCCGTTCCACCTGGTCGGTGCTCAGCAGCGCGTAGCCCTCGGCGAGCGTGGCGAGCATCAGAGTCTCGGCGTCGCCGAACAGGATGCCGCGGGTCTCGGTGTGCGAGCTCATCACGTCGCGTGCCCTGTCGTCGCAGATCCTGCCGGAGAGGATCCCGGCGAGCAGTTCACCGGCGAGCCGGGTCATCTGCGCATTGATCGTCGCCCGCTTCTGGGTGTAGCTATGGCACAGGTCGGCGATGCCGTTGACCTGGACAAGGTCCAGACCGATGTCGCGCCGGTGGTGCAGTTCCGGTAGGAACAGCCCTGCCGCCGGGGCGAGACTCGCCGCGCCTGCCGTGCGTAGATCGGATAGCAACCCACTACCTCCAAAGGATCATTTCGCGTGTCCGCCCGCCGAAGCGCGAGCGGATCAGGACTTGCGCCCGACGCCGCCGTACAGCCACACCTTGTGGATGTCGGCGGGTGGGGTGTCGGGCTTCCACAGCGGCAGTCGCACCACGCCCGGGTCGACGACGTCCGTGCCGTCGAAGAACCGAGTGACGGCCGCCAGGTGACGCAGCACGAGGGGAACGGCCGTGGTGGCGTAGGTGTCGACGATCGTGTTGACGGTCGAGGGTGCGAGATCGCCGGTGGCATGCGAGACGACGAGGTAGCTGCCCGAGGGCAGGGCATCGACCAGAGAACGCACCCGCGCGTGCGCATCGTCGCCATCGGTCAGGAAGTGCAGGACCGCGACCAGGAACAGGGCGATCGGCTGGCGGAAGTCGAGCGCGTCACGCAGTTGCGCGGCGTCGAGGATGAGCGCCGGGTCGCGCAGGTCGGCATCCAGGTAGGCGGTGCGTCCTTCCGGCGTGCTGGTCAGCAGCGCGCGGGCATGCACCAGAACCACCGGATCGTTGTCGCTGTAAACGACCCGGGATGCCGGGTCGACGGCCTGCACCACCTCGTGCAGGTTCGGACTTGTAGGGAACCCCGTTCCGACGTCGAGGTACTGGCGGATCCCGCACTCCGACGCCAGAAACCGTGCCGCCCGGGTCATGAAGTACCGGTTCGCGTGCGCCACCAGGGGAACGTCCGGCGACGCGGCCACCACTGCCTCCGCCGCCACCCGATCGGCCGGTAGATGGTCCTTACCGCCGAGGAAGTAGTCGTACATCCGGGCGGGATGCGCCACCGACGGGTCGAGTGACGCACTCGGCGGGAAGACGGCCGGATCCCGTCCGCCGACGGTCTGACGAGTTGTCATCCGCTGATCTCCGCTCCCGCGTGTATGGCAGGCAGGACGAAAGCGCCCGGGTAACGCCGGCCCCGGGCGTAGATCCGAGCCGCCGACCGCGTACCGAAGAACCCGATCACGCCGACCAGCGGCCCACGCTGGCCACGGATGACGACGGCCCACACCACCGGACGCCCGCTTCCTTCGCCGTCCGACGCAGGCAACGGGCCGCCCGACCCCGACTCGTCATCGACCGATCCGTCCTGACCGGATGCCCGGGTGCACACCAGCTCCCGCCGAGACAGGCCCCGCTTTGTCGGCCTGTGCCCCGTGTCAGCCGGGATGTACTCCGTCGAGCGTGCATCCTCCGTTCCGACGTCCGGTTCGGCCTGTTCCTCCGTTCGCACGGCGCCCCTCATCGCATCCCCTTCGCTGATCGGTGACCGGCGCACCATCCGCCGGGGCGCCGGGAGGGCCGAGCCGTCCAGGTCGCCGGCTACCGGCGCGAGCTGGACGAGATCCGGTGTCGACGCCGTCCGCGGAGCCGACTCGGCACGGACGGCGTCGACTGCCATCAGACTCACCGACACCGCCCGAACACGGAATGTCGAGGCGGCATGGATGCACGGCATTGCACCGCCGATCCCACGAGCGCCGAACACGCAGATCAGCGCTGTTCCGGCGCCGTTTGACCGCCTGATCCCGGCTTGGGATGTCGACACGGCATGCCGCCGCTATGCTCACCGTGCTGGTCTGCTCACGCCGATTGCCCCGACTGTCACCGACCGAAAAGCGACGAATGACCGCCGACACAGACAGCCCCTGGCAGCGCTACACCGTCTCCGCCGAGCTACTGGCCCGCGACGACATGGCCGCCGCCCTGCGCGGCCGGGACTTCGGCGCCGCGTTCCTGCTCATGCGCAAATGGGATCATGTCAGCCAGGATCGGATCGCCTCGTCGGTCGAGGGGTTCAGTCAGTCGCGGGTGAGTCGGATCGCCGGGGGCAAGGCGAAGGTCGAGGACCTCGACGTCATTGAGCGCATTGCCGATGGTCTGCGGATCCCCGGGGCGATGGTCGGTCTGGCCCCGCGCCCATGGGAGGCGTCCGGAGCGGTCGGGGCCGCCCCGCATCCGCCGCGGGAGGCGCTGCGGGTTCCTACCCACCTGCGAGAGCAGGCCGGGGCAGCGTTCGGGGCACCGCCGGCAGCGCCCCGCCGGGACGAGGTCACCGACTCCATTCGCCAGCTACTCGCGTGCATCGAGCCGCCGACCGCGGGTCGGGGCGGTCGGGTGGAGCTGCCGCCGTTCGACCTGGAATCGAAGGTCTTGGGCGCGTGGAGTTCCGGCCGCCCGCGGGAGGGTTCCCCGGCGCTGGTGATGGTGGCCGGGTTCCCGGGATCGGGGAAGACGGAGTTCGCCCGGTTCATCTGCGAGATCACCGGCTGGTCGTTGCTGGACAAGGACACGATGAGCCGCCCGCTCACCGAGTCCCTGTTGCTCTCGCTGGATACCGACCCCAACGACCGCCAGGGCGAGACGTACACGGGCAGGATTCGCCCGTTGGAGTACCGGGCGATGTTCGACACCGCGTTCGACAACCTGCGGTTGGGCTTGCCCACGGTGGTGACTGCGCCGTTTGTCCGTGAGCTGACCGACCCGGCGTGGTTGGAACGGATGAAGAAGCGGTGCGCGAACGCCGGGGCAGCGATCGCGGTCGTCTGGTTGCGCTGTGACATCGACTCCCAGCGCGACTACCTCGAATCCCGCGACGCCGCCCGGGACACCTGGAAGCTGTCCTACTGGGACGAGTACGTAGCCACCATCGACCCCGACCAGCGGCCGGTGTGCACGCACTACGTGGTCGACAACAGCCGCCACGCCCGCAGCAACCTCGCCGAACACGCCCGCCGCCTGGCCAGCCGGATCCGCGATGCCTCCTGACGCCGTCATCCTCTACGGGCCGCCCGCGTCCGGCAAAGACACGATCACCGCAGCCCTGACCAGCCGGGACGGTCGGTACGTGCATTTCGACCGGCTGAAAGTCGGGGCGAATGCTCGTGCGCCCTACCGGGTCGCGTCCGACGACGAGCTCGGCCGCCTCCAGGCGCAGGGGCTGATCCTGTACGCGAACGAGCGATACGGGAACGTGTACGCGATCGACCGGCCCCGCCTGGACGAACTCACCGCCGCCGACCGGGTACCGGTGGTGCACCTCGGCCAGATCGCCGGTATCGAAGCCCTGCACACTGGCTATCCCGCCCGGTGGGTGACGGTGTTGCTGTGGTGCCCTCGTCAGGTGACCGCAAGCCGCGCCCGCGAGCGCGGGAGTACCGACGTCGACGCGCGGCTGACCGTGTGGGACGAGACATCGACCGACCTCGACAAGGCCGCCGGGACAGATCTGTTCGATCTGGTTCTACGGACCGACCGCCGGTCGCCCAAGCAGGTCGCCGACCTTATCCACCGCGCCGTCACCGACCCTTCCACCGGCACCGTCTATTCGTATGACCCGATGGACTGACCGCCCATGCATCTTGTGCTTCCTGCCCTGACCTTCCGCACGCCCAGCGGAGACATCGACAGGCCCACCACTGCCGAATACTCCCGCCGCGCCGCACGGACATGGGCGCACCGGTTCATCCTCTCCGGCACTACCACCGGCGGACACCAGACCAGCGAAGCCGACCGCGCCACGGTCGTCGAGCTGTGGACGGAGACGATCGGGGTGGACCGGCTAACCGCATGCTGTTGGACCCCCGCCGACATCACCCACGCCACCGCTGCCGGAGTCGTCCCGATGGTCGTCCTACGGGACTTGACCAGCGACCGTGACGCACTGAACCTGTTCGCCAGCCTGCCGCGCCCGAGCTACCTGTTCAGCCACCCCGAATTCAGCCCCACCACCCTCACACCCCAGCTTGCCGCCGCAGCCCAGACCGCCGGAGTCCTGCCCGCCGCCGCGAAGGTCTCCAAGGTCCGACCGGACACCATCGCCGCACTTCGCACCGAGACCGGCCCGAACTTCACCCTGTGGGATGGCACCGCCCGCCACATTGCCGAAAGCCTGACCGCCGGAGCCGACGGCATCGTGACCGCACCGCTGACCCATCTACCCGACCCGTTCCCGACGGACGACGTCACCGAGCTCCAGGCCGCCATCGACGCCGCCCAAGACCATCTCGACACCCAGCATGGCCGGGGCGCCCGCACCGCCGCACTGTTCGCCATGGCCACACCCCAACACCCGAGCAGGGGAGCCTGAAGCGCTATGCCTGCCGAATTGCTCGTTTTAGGATCAAGAGGCGGTGTGGCCCGCGCCGCGCGGCGGCTGCGCGCGGCCGCAGGCGGCCGTGCTCGCCGGCGTGTCGCCACCCACACCGCGCAGATCATTCCCCCGGGATCTTTAGCCGTCGCGGCCAGCGGGCGGCAACGGCGGGTGGCCAGCCATGGGACGAGTCGTCGCCGGAGGCCGGTCACGTCGCGCACACCGGGCAGCAGAACGTCGAGTATGGCCGGGCACACAAGGGCACAGCAGGGAGATGGAGCAAGTCGCATGACAGTCCGCCCGTATTTGCCGTCTCATCTGTGACCGCCACGGAATGCTCTCACTACCTCTGCGATGGCTCGCAGCACGGTCGCGATGGGGTCTGCGGTGCTCGGCCGGATCGCCACTAGCAGCACGGGAACCAGGACGATCAGAGCGGCGGACGAGACGAAGGACATGAGCGCCATGAGATCAAGGCTGCCAGGTAATCCTCAGTATTCACATTCGTGTCACGACCGCGAATACTAGTCGAGTAGATAGTGTCGACGGCGGTGCCGCCGCATGCGTCGATCTCTCACGATTGAATGGATGATCAAAATTGGGAATCCGAGTCCAAGATCGCTGGTGGCATCCATGGGAAAGATTTTCGTCATGTCCAACCTGCCGCCAGGACTACCCGGGAGTCCGGGGGCAGAATGAGGCGTGGTACGAGACGGATCTTGGAGATGGCTGGCTTGCGGCATTCCGACTCGCCGCAAAGAACGGTCATCCGATCATCGCAGAGCTTAGAATCTTCCCAAATCATCCCGGCAAGCGTGACCCTGGAACTTGGTGTGTCGAACAAGAAGGTATCGCGAACGCCGTAAAATTTGTACCCTCCGGAGGCATCACTCCCAAAAAAGTGCGAGGCGTCACGGTCGAACGAGAAATGAAAACGGCAATAGTTGCCCTTCGTGACTTCTATGAGTTTATCCGCGAATCCGCAGTCGATCGAGACCAGTTGGAGAGTGATGACGAAATGCCACTTGTCATCGCAGGAATGTCTGCCGCGATCAAAGCTGAACCCAGGAGGAGAAAGCCTGGAGGTGCACTTGATGTTCAACTTGCAGAGATTGCTCGAAGGTATGAACAGATATACGATAATCCTGATACTCGAAGGACGGTAACAAAATCTCTTGCAGAAGAGATAGGCAAGAGTGGAGGTCAAACCTCCCGACTTATTCACCAGGCTAGAGAGCGGGGTCTACTTTCGGGTGGAGATCAACGCGGACGGTCGGGCGGTCGCGCAACCCCGAGAGCTCATGAAATATTGCGAAATTCTCGCCAAGAGAACTCGGAGTCTCCTAAAATGTAACGAATCCGACTGGAAATTAACACAACCAGCCCAGACCGGGGCGCTGGCGGGCAAACCGTCGATAATTTTTATGCCGACGGTCAGGCTCAGCGGATTTCCACGGAAATTCCCGGAAGATCTAGGGATCGCAAGGTAGGCCACACTCTTGATTCCTACCGGGAACCTGATCTATAGTCATCTATTGGATGGCCTTCGACGCTCCGTAATTTTTTGTGTTTTGGTCCTGGCATCCTCGACGCTCGATCCAAAAAGTATGGCGTTACGCTTGACAATTAGATCGTCTACCTCGGCCAGCGCTAATTTGTTGGCGTCCCTTAGCGATTCGTAGAGCCATGAGTTTATATCGACAACGAGTTTTCCGTGTCGCTCAATGAGTGGCCCTAGCGCTATTTCGTCTCCTGCGTTCTGAATGAATTCTCTTGCCTTCGGCGTCCAGCGGTCCCATCGCGAGAGATCGTTCGTGCTAAGTTCAATCGCGCTAACCGTCTGCTGGCCAGGCGTGTTAATTCCGGTGATGGTCAACTTGTGGCCGATTAGCGGAAGAGCCCTATGAAGGGTGAAGTTCCGCAAATCCTGCACGAAAGCGATCTCCAAATGGGAGGAAATTTGCGACCTTCTGCGCTCAAATTCACCCGCAATATCTCCTGTTCTATTGCGCATGGCGCGCCGCGCGTGGTCGACCAAGGTCATAGTTCCGGCGACGTAATTGTGAAGGCGCTGCACTATCTCTGCGGAATACTTCTCCTGGATATCTGAGGGGGAGACATTCTGTACCAATTCCATCGCCAAAAGGAAATCCTTGGTGGGGCGATCCAGGAGGGTCGTCAACTCATCCCAGTTTGGAATAAAAACGTTATTCAATGTGCGTGCCAGTGTCGTGTATCGCGCATGCTCTTGATAGCCGGGATGTTCGCCGATTCTGCGTTCAGCCTCGCGGAGCTGAACCCTAAGATCGTGGGCACTATTATTCATAGTCATTGATCTGCCACCATCTATCGAGCCTCCGTAAAGCGGGACCTGCTGTCAGAGGTGACAGCCATTCAGGCTACCAAGCTGGGCACCGATAGAGACAAGTGGCCGCATCTGCCTCCGCAGCCGCCGCGATGAGCACAGACGTCCATAGACGGTGGAAGGTGTCGCCGAGCCCCTACCTGAACAGCCGGACCTCGGTGGACGTTCGCGGACATCCGTGGATGAGCCGCCGAAGATCCCATAGTCCGCTGGTCGAGAGCCTTGGACGGCGGGACCTGAGCAGTCCAGCCATGCACGTGATCCGGTGGGCATCCCGTCGTCGCGCACGCCAGGGGGCAGAAGAGCAAGCAGGGGGCACGCCAGCGGCCGGCCGGGAGACAGAGCCAGTTGCAACGGACAGCCCGACCCGTTCCGCCCTGCCAGCGGCGAGACTGTCTGTGGTCTCCTGCCGGAAGTGCATAGCAAGATCGAATTTCCCCTGAACCGGCAAGCAGGATCGTGCCGGTCAGGCCAGGCGGGAGCACCCCAGTGTGACAGCCACGCTGACAGCCAAGCCGACGGACGGTGGCGGACGCGGACGGACGCCAGCGGACGAGTCCTGGCAGGTTCCCGGGCTCAGCGGACGTCCACGGACATTCCCGGAAGATCCAGATATATCTACGGATCAGAAGGTTGGGGGTTCGATTCCCTCCGAGCGCACCCTGTCCCACTTGGACTTTCGTCGTGTTGGCGGGTCTGATCGTGTTGCGCGTCCCTGTATGTGTCCCTATAGCTAGAGGGATGGGGGCTGAGTATAGGGATGGCCGGCAGCCCTACCCGTCAAGATGAGGTGAGTCAGGCGATGGCTATCATCTTATGACCTGGGCGGGTTGGGAGAGGAAGAT
>NZ_JALKFW010000017.1:0-10941 GCF_023243055.1 Frankia sp. AgPm24
CGGGGGGGGGCGGCGGGGGGGCCCCCGCCGCCCTGGCGCTACCCCAGTTGGCCGACGCCGCCGGCCGGCGGGCTACCGCCGGCGTCGGGGTCCGGGTCCTCGACGCCGGCGGGCTCGGCCGGCTGCTGGCCGCCGCCGCCCACCCCGACCTGCCCCCGCCCCCCGACGGCGTCACCGCCTCCGGTGTCGTGCACACGGCCGGAGGCCACCGATGAGCCGCCGGCTGCGGCGTCGCGGCGGGCGTGACACGTCCCGGCTGGTGGGACCGGCGCTGTTCACCCCCAGCCTGCGCCTGGCCGCAGATCATGTGCAGGTCGGCGGGATGTACTCGGCGACGTTGCTGGTCAGTGGCTATCCCCATGAGGTCGCCACCGGCTGGCTCGAACCGCTGCTGGCCTACCCGGGCCGCCTGGACGTGGCCTGGCATCTGCAGCCCACGCCGGCCGCGGTGGGTGCGGCCCGGCTGCGCCGCCAGCGGGGCCGGCTGGAATCCGGGCGGCGCCTGGCCGCCGCGGCCGGTCGCCTCAACGACCCCGATGTCGACGCCGCCGCCGACGACGCCGCCGACCTCGCCGGCCGCCTCGCCCGCGGCGAGGCCCGGCTGTTCACCACCGGCCTGTATCTCACCGTCCACGCCGACAGCAAGGGCGAGCTCGCCGAGGAAGTGGAGCGGGTCACCGCGCTCGCCCACAGTCTGCTGCTGGGTGTCCATCCCGCCCGCTACCGGATGCTCGCCGGCTGGGCGACCACCCTGCCCCTCGCCGAGGACCTGCTGCGGGCCACCCGGGCCATGGACACCGCCGCGGTCGCCGCCGCGTTCCCGTTCACCAGCGCCGATGTGGCGCTGCCCGACCCGCGCCGCCCCGGTGCGGCCCCGGTGGTCTACGGGCCGAACCTGGGCTCGACCGGGATCGTCGCGCACGACCGGTGGGCCCAGGCGAACTACAACTCGGTCGCCCTCGCCACCTCCGGCGCCGGCAAAAGCTACCTCGCCAAACTCGACGTGCTGCGCAGCGCCACCCAAGGCATCGACGTCCACGTGATCGACCCTGAGGACGAGTACGGGCCGCTGGCCGCCGCGCTCGGCGGCACCCAGCTGTCCCTGGGCGCCCCCGGGGTGCGGCTCAACCCGTTGGACCTGCCCGTCCACGGACGCGGCGACCCGGAGCTGCTCACCCGGCGGATGCTGTTCGCCCACACCTTCCTCACCACCCTGGCCGGCGCCCCCGCCGAGGACCCGGCCGTGCGGGCGGCGTTGGACCGGGCGTTGCTCGCCGCCTACGCCCACGCCGGGATCACCACCGACCCGGCCACCTGGGACCAGCCCCCACCGCTGCTCGCCGACGTCACCACCGCCCTGCACGCTGACCCGCACGGCCAGCAGCTCGCCGGTCTCCTCGCACCGTTCGTGACCGGCTCCCACCGGGGCCTGTTCGAGGGGGCCACCACCGCCCCACCCACCGGCCATCTGGTCGTCTACTCGCTGCGCGCTCTGCCCGAGGAGCTGCGGGCCGCGGGAACCCTGCTCGTCCTGGACGCGATCTGGCGGCAGGTCGCCGATCCCACCCGGCGCCGCCGTCGCCTCGTCGTCGTCGATGAGGCCTGGCTGCTCATGGCCCACCCGGCCGGCGCCCGGTTCCTGGTGCGTCTGGCCAAAGCGGCCCGGAAATGGTGGGCGGGACTGGCGCTGATCACCCAGGACAGCGGTGACCTGCTCGGCACCGACGAAGGCCGCGCGATCCTCGCGAACGCCGCCACCAAACTCCTGCTCCGCCAAGACGGCTCCGCCGCCACCGCAGTACAGGCGGCCTGCGGCCTCAGTGACGGGGAGACCGCGGCGCTACTCACCGCCCGCCCCGGCGAGGCGCTCCTGGTCGCCGCGGGACGACGGGCCCTGTTCCGCGCGCAGGCCAGCCCCCACGAACACCGGCTGATCACCACCGATCCCGTCGACCTCGCCCGCCGCCCCACCCACCCGGCCACCACTGCCGCCGAGATCGGCCCCGCGCGCCCCGCGGCCCACCGGCCGCGCACCCCGGCGGACGACGCCGACCCGCTCTAAACGGCCACGCACCCGCTCACCCGCAGTTTCCTTCCCCGCGCCGTTCACGCGGCCGTGGCGTCGTGCCGCGCGCCGACGCCTGCCCGATCACGTCAAAGGAATCGTCGATGACGGTTGGCCTGTCCCCACCACCCCCACCGCCCCCGCCCGCGCCCGGGGGGGCTGGCTGGCTGCTTCACCCGTCGCGGGCCGTGCGCACCCTCACTCAGCTGGTTCTCGCCTGGGGGCTGCCGGTCGGTCTGCCGTTGGCTGTGCTCGCCGTCGCCGGGCTGGTCGCCGCCCGCCGGTTCCTCGCCATACGCGCCGCCGGGCTGGTCGCCGACGCCCGCACGGTGGAGATCCTCATGCCCCCCGAGGTGCACCCGGACGCGGCCGAGGTGTTCTGGGGGCAGATGAGCGGGCTGCTGCGGCCCCGGTGGGCGCGGCTGCGCCACGGCCAGCCCTATCTCGCCTTTGAGATCGCCGCCCATCGCAGCGGCACCGCGATACGCCTGTGGGTACCCGGAGCCGTACCGCCCGGTCTGGTGGAACGGGCGGTGCAGGCCGCCTGGCCCGGTGCCCGCACCAGCACCCTGCGCCCCGCCGTCGACCCGCTGGGCCCCACCGACCCCACCCCGCACCTTGAGAAAGGCGGGCTGCTGGCGGAGGGGGGTGTGCTGCGGCTGGGCCGCGCCGACGTGCTGCCGCTGCGCACCGAACCACCCGGAGACCCGGTGCGCAGTCTGCTGGGCGCCGCGGGCGAGTTGGACGACGACGAGACCGCCGCCGTGCAGATCCTCGCCCGCCCCGTCACCGGCCGCCGCCTCGCCCAGGCCCGCCGCGCCGCCGCCCGTCACCGCGGTCAGAAGACCAGCCCCCACCCGTGGGGCGTGCTCCTCGACCTGGTCACCCCGCATAGCGCCCGGCCCTCGGGCACCGGCCGGGCCGGCCCGACACCCCCAGAAGAGGCAGCCGAGTCCCGGGCGATCGCCCAGAAGGCCCTTGGCCCCCGCTTCGAGGTGCGGGTCGCCTACAGCGCCGCGCGGCACGCACCCACCGACCCGGCACAGGTCCCGCCGGTACGCGCGGCGTTGCGGGGCCGTGCACACGCCCTGGCCACCGCCTACGCCCTCTACGCCGGCCACAACCATCTACGCCGACTCCCGCTCGCCGACCCGCCCCGGCTGCTGGCCGCCCGCCAGCTACGCCGCGGCGACCTCGTCGGCGTCGCCGAACTCGCCGCCCTCGCGCACCTGCCCGTCGACACCGCCGTGCCCGGACTCGCCCGTGCCGGCGCCGCCGCCGTCGCACCCCCCGCCGGCATCCCCGACGCCGGCCCCGGGGTGAAAACCCTGGGACGCACCGAAGCCGGCCAGCGCCGCGACGTGGGAGTGGATGTGGCCGCGGCGCGTCATCACCTGCACGTCGTCGGCGCCACCGGCAGCGGCAAGTCGACCCTGCTCGCGAACATGATCCTCGGCGATGTGGACGACGGCCGCGGCGTCGTCGTCATCGACCCCAAAGGCGACCTGATCACCGACCTGCTGGACCGCCTGTCGCCGGACGCCGCCGGCCGGCTGGTGCTCCTCGATCCCGACGACCCGGCACCTCCCCCGGTGTTGAACATCCTCGACGGACCCGACGCGGGCCTGGCCACCGACCAGCTGGTCGGGATTTTCCGCAGGATTTGGGCCGACAGTTGGGGTCCACGAACCGACGACCTGCTGCGCTCGACCTGTCTGACCCTGCTGGCCGGGCGCCGTCCCGGCCAGCCCGCACCGACGCTCGTGGACATCGTCGAGGTGCTCACCGATCCCCGGGCCCGCCGGGCCGCCGCCGCGAAAATCTCCGACCCGATCCTGGGCGGTTTCTGGGAGTGGTATTCGGAGCTGTCCGACGGGGCGCGTGCCGCCGCCGTCGGCCCGCTGATGAACAAACTCCGCGCGCTGCTGCTGCGCGATTTCGCCCGCAAGGTGCTGGCCGGCGGGGCATCCACCATCGACGTGCCCGCGATCCTCGACCGCGGCGGGATCCTGCTCGTGCGCGTCCCCAAAGGCGCCATCGGCGAAGACGGCGCCCAGATCATCGGCTCGATCGTGCTGGCCAAGGTATGGCAGGCGGCGCTTCGCCGCGCGGCCGTGGTCCCGGCCCGGCGGGCGGACTGCGCCGCCTACCTGGACGAATGCCAGAACTTTTTGACCTTGCCGGGCGCGATCGAGGACATGCTCGCCGAAGCACGCGGCTACCGACTCTCGATGGTCCTGGCCCACCAGCATCTGCGCCAGCTGCCCGCCGACCTCGCCGACGCCCTGTCCACCAACGCCCGCAGCAAGGTGTTCTTCGCGGTGAGCCCGCGCGATGCCGCGGAACTCGCCCGCCACGTCGCCCCGGTCCTGTCCCACCATGACCTCGCCCGGCTGCCCGCGTTCACCGCCGCCAGCCGGCTCATCGTCGACGGCGCGGACAGCGCCGCCTTCACCCTGCGCACCCGGCCCCTGCCCGACCCGGTGCCCGGCCGGGCGGCAGCGCTACGCGCCGCGGCCCGCCGCCACACCACCCCCACCGCCGGTGTCCACGAACCCCGGCCCCGACCGGTCGCAGAGCCCCGCCCCGGCCCACTTCACGGAGACCTGGCATGACACCACCTTCCCGCCGGGGATCGACCCGGTCCCAGGACGCGCTGCTCCTCGAACTCGCCGGACGGCTCACCGCCCGCGACCGGTGGCTGCTCGCGATGCTGCTCGAACATCAGGTGTTGACCCGCCGGCACATCACCCGGCTGTGTTTCGACGGGGAACGCCAGACCCGGATGCGCCTGGCCACCCTGCACCACCTCGGGGTCGTCGACCGGGTCCACCCCCACTACCGGCTCATCGCCGCCCCCCTGCACTACGTGCTGGGAACCGCGGGCGCCGCGGTGCTGGCCGCCGAACGCGGCATCACCGTGCGCGATCTCGGTTACCGCCGCGACCGGCTGCACGCGCTCGCCCACGGGGTGCGCCTGGCCCACCTCGTCGAGGTGAACACCTTGTTCGCCGCGCTGGTGCATGCCAGCCGCGTCCGACCGGCCGATCAGGGGCTGGTGGCCTGGTGGTCGGAACGGCGCGCGGCCGACACCTGGGGGCAGATCGTGCGCCCCGACGGCTACGGCGTGTGGGTCGACGGACGACGCCGCCTCGACGTCATGGTCGAACTCGACCGGGGCACCGAACCCCTCACCCGTGTGCTGGCGAAACTCCCCGCCTACAGCCGCCTCGCCGAACGCAGCGGGATCGTCACCCCGCTGCTGATCTGGCTGCCCAGCGCCCGCCGGGAAGCCAACCTGCGCGCCGCGCTGCGCACCGCCCCGCCCGGGGTCACGATCCTCACCGCCGCCCCCGGGCCGGCCACCGCCCCCGACGCCGACGACGACCTCGCCCCCGCCCGCCCCGTCTGGCTGCCCCTGCACGCGCAAAGCCGCACCGACCTCGATGGACTCACCCGCCGCTACGGCACCCCCCTGCACCCCACCCGCCCCCTGCATCCCACCGATGACGACCCTGACGCCGCGCCGATCCCGCGCCCACCCGTGCTGCACCGCGGCCAGTGAAAATCGCCCTTGCGGTCGCCGCCGGGTTCCTCGCACTGGTGATCCTGCTGGCCGCAGCCGCCACCGGGGTGATCAGCATCCTCACCGGTGGCCGTCTCGCCGCCCCCAGCCAGACCGCCCTCGACGACATCCCCGACGGCTACCAGCAGCTTTACGTCGACGCCGCCGCCACCTGCCCCGGCCTGCCCTGGCCGGTCCTCGCCGCCATCGGCAAAATCGAAACCGACCACGGCCGCAGCACCCTGCCCGGCGTCCAGAACGGCGTCAACGAGGCCGGCGCCGAAGGACCGATGCAGTTCCTGCCGGCCACGTTCGCCTCGGTGATCGCCCGCCATCCCCCGCCTCCCGGCGGGGCCCAGCCCCCCTCGCCCTACAACCCGCACGACGCGATCTACACCGCCGCCGCCTATTTATGCGACAGCAACGCGGCCAGTAATCTTCATGATGCTCTCTACCAGTACAACCATGCCGAATGGTATGTGTCCGATGTCCTCGCCCAGGCCGACCGGTACACCGCCGCCGACGAGGACACCGGCCCCAGCACCGCCGGCACGCCGCAAAGCCCGCTTCCGCCCGGCCAGGCCGTGGTGGTCGCGGTTGCCTACGCGGTCGCCCACCTCGGCTTCCCTTATCAATGGGGCGGCGACGGACCCGACTCCGGTGATAGCGGCTTCGACTGTTCCGGGCTGACACAGGCCGCGTTCGCCGCCGCGGGTGTGTCCCTTCCCCGCGTCGCCCAGGACCAGTACAACACCGGACCCCACCTGCCCGCCGGCAGCCCCCTACAGACCGGTGACCTGGTCTTTTTCGGCTCCTCCACCAGCGCGATCAGCCATGTCGGGATCTACGTCGGCGACAGTCAGATGATCGACGCACCCAATAAGAACAGCTTGGTACGGGTGGAAGATTACCGCTGGTCGGATTATCGTGGAGCCACCCGCCCCATACACAGTCCATGAGAACCCCCGAAGAATTCTCCCGGACGGCTTTCCTTCGGTCCCGCAGAAAGCAGGTCCGGTGCAGTGCGGGCCGGTCGGAGGGGGGAGGCGATGGCAGGCGGACTGTCAGGACCCCGAGGGCCGCGGCAGGCCCCCCTCCAAAAGACCCTCCTTTAGACCCTCCAAAAGACCCTCCGGCATTAACCGGAGGGGGGCCTCCCACACAAAACCGCAGGCCAGCGGCCCACGAACCCCTCCGGGCGGCGCCCAGACTCGCCTGCTTGGCACGAAAAAAACACCAGCGGCGGGGCACCTGGCTCCCCCATCCCGGCCCTCATGCCCCCTGCTGGTGTCCTTTTCTCACCTTTCCCTGGTGCTCACGTGCCTGTCTTCGGCCGTGGTCACCTGCCGATCCCGGTCACCTTCCCGGGACGCTCGCCTCTCACACCCCCGCCCGCCGCGCCCCGAAGGCGCCGGACGGGCGGTGTGCGCCCGGGCCTGTCGACCTAACCATCCGGCCACCTCCGTTCGCCGCGTGCGGGATTAATTCATGATATCGCGCCGCGCCACATTCAGCCAGCCCCATTCCATGACTCTTTTCAACCATATTCCACCGCGCACGCGCATGTACCCCTAGAACGCCGTTCAGGCAAGCTGTTTTCCATGACTCTTTTCGGGAATTTCACCTAAAGAGTCATGGAAATAGGGTTGCTAGGCGTTGAACCGTCTAGATATGGTTATCCCACAACGAAATACGGACCCCCAGGAACGCGGGAAACGAAACCGGAAATAAAAAGTCATGGACATTCGGTTGCGGAATCCGAATACCGAAGGGTACGGTTTTACCAGACGAAAGACGCATTGTGAAAAGGATTCCCCGCGCCAGGCGGGACGCGTCCGCCGGTGCGCATCACACCCCCGGTTTTTGGCGATCCGCCGTGAGGAGAACGCGCATGTCCCCGCCCGTGGCCACACCCGTAGCCGACGTCGCCGAACACGTCGCCCCGCCACAGACGAGTCCCCCGACGGCCACGGCCGTGCCGGTCGCGCCGTGGGTCCCCACGATTCCCCCGCCGACCAGCACCCCGCCCCCGGCCGACACCGCACCGGAGCCCGCCGTGTCTCCCTCGCCCCCCGCGTCCACGCCCCCCGCCGTCAGCACCCCCGCCGGACCCCCGACGGGCGCGGACAGGCTCGCGCCGAACGCGCTGCGCCGCCAGGTCATCGCCTATCTCGCCGCCCACCCCGATCGGGCCTGGACACCCACGGAGATCGGAACCGCCCTGGGAGGCCGCTCACCAGGGGCCATCCTCAACACCTGTCACTATCTCGTCGCCCAGGGCCATGCCCGGCTGACCAGCGCGACACCGAAGGCGTTCCAGGCGCAGGACAGTATCCGCCTGGCCCTGGGCAGCCTCACCTCGGCGGCGCCCCGTGCCCCACGCCCCCCGAAGCAGACCCCCGCCACACCACCCGCAGCGCCGAAGCCGGTGCCACCGAGGATCCCGCCCAGCCGGCCCGACGGCGGGGTGATCCGCCCCTCGGGGCAGGTGTACCGGCCCCGTAGCCTCGCGGGCCGCCCGGACGTGGAGATCCTGCGGACCCTGCGTGACGCCGGCGTACCGGTCCTGCTCTACGGGCCGCCGGGCACCGGCAAGACCAGCCTGATCGAGGCCGCTCACGGCGACCTGATCACGGTGGCGGGTGATGGGGATACCACCGTGGGAGATTTCGTCGGGGAGTACACCCAGGCCCCGGGCGGCGGCTACACCTTCGTCTACGGCCCGCTGATCGAGGCCATGCGCCAAGGCCGCTGCCTGTTCATCGACGACGCCACCCTGATCTCACCCGCCGTGCTCGCCGTGGTCTACCCGGCCATGGACGGCCGAGGGCAGATCACGGTGAAAGCCCACCAAGGCGAGACGATCACGGCTGCGCCCGGGTTCTACGTGATCGCCGGTCACAACCCCGGGGTGCATGGCGCGATCCTGACCGAGGCGTTGTCGTCGCGGTTCTCCGCGCAGATCGAGGTCACCTCCGACTACCAGATCGCCGAAAGCCTCGGGATCAACCCGAGGGCGATCCGGCTCGCCCGCAACCTCGCCACCAAACGCGCCGCAGGCGAAGTCGGCTGGGCGCCGCAACTACGGGAGTTGCTGGCCTACCAGAAGATCGCGACGGCGGTCAACGACGACTTCGCGATCACGAACCTGGTGGGGGTCGCGCCGTCCGAGGACCGCGACGTTGTCGCGCAGGTCGCCGCGCAGGTCTACGGAATAACGATCAGCCCGCTGTCCCTCGGCGCGCAGGTCCGCCGCCCCCGCTGACCCACCCCCTGCACGGGCCGCCCGGCACACCCCCGGGCCGGGCGGCCCGGCCTTCCCCTCGATCGCGAAGGACAGCGACGATGAGCACGATCACCGATCCGGCCGTACGGCGCACCCTGCCGAGCGGCGACTGGCTGACCCTGTCCGCCCGCCTCACCGACGAACTCCCCGCCCTGTCCGGACGCCGCGATCTGGTGGCCGGCTGCGCCCCGGGTGCCGGCCACGGCGCCGCCGCCTGCTATCTGCCCCATGAGGCCGCCGTCGAAGTCGACGGCACGATCCTGGGCACCCTCGCCCCGGCGAGCCTGCACCCGGCCCGGCCCCTCGACCGCTACCGGTATCCGGCCCTGTGGGGGGCGTTCATCCACGAGGCCGCCCACGCCCGCCACTCCCGCTGGCTCGCCCCCGACCGCGTCCCCCGCGTGGTCACCGACGCAGCCGAACTCCTCGAGGAATCCCGCATCGAGGCCCTGCACCTGCAGCGCCGTCCCGAAGACCGCGACTGGCTACGGGCCTGCGTCACCACCCTCGTCACCGCCCAGCTCACCCCCGCCGTCCCCGCACCGCCCGGCACCACCAGCCCACCACCACCGGCCACCACCGTCGCCACCGCACCCCCGGTCACCATGAGCCTCGCCGACGCCGGGCGCACCGCAGGACTGCTCCTCGCCCGGGTCGACGCCACCGTGCTCACCGCAAAGGAAACCGCGCGGGTGCACGCCACCGTGCGACGCGTCCTGGGCACCGACCGGCTGACCGCGCTACGCCGGGTCTGGCGCGCCGCGCACCGCACCGGCGACACCAACCACTGGGGCATGATCAAACTCGCCGAGCAGTGGTGCGAGATCCTCGACATCGACCCCACCGCACCCTCCCCACCCTCCCCGCAGCCATCCGGGGCGGGTGCGGGGGAGCCAGGCGGGCCACCGTCCACGCTCGGCAACGTCATCGCCGACGCGTTCGACACGATCACCGCGACCACCTCGGCGAGCCTGCGCCACACCGCGACCACCACCGCCCGCGCCCAGGAAGCCGCCGCCCGCACCCGTGCTACCCAGGCCGCGAAGACGGTGTTCTCCACCCCCACCAGCACCACCGCGCCCGGGACGACGGCCGACGCGTACGCCGGCAGCCGTCCCCCCACCCCCGACGAGCAGGCCGCCGCCCGCAGCCTCGCCCGTGCCCTGCGCGCCGCCGGCTACCGCGAACGCGCCGCCACCACCCTCACCTCACCGGTTCCCCCGGGCCGGCTGCGGATGCGGGGCGCGCTGGCCGCCGACGCGCAACGCGCCGCCGGGGCGGTCCCCACCGCCCGGCCGTTCACCCGCGTCCAGCGCCGCACCACCCCCACCCCGCCCCTGCGGATCGCGGTCGCCGCCGACATCTCCGGCACGATGCGGGACTTCGCACGCCCGGTCGCCTCCACCGCGTGGATCCTCGCCGCCGCCGCCGGCCACGTCCCCGACGCCACCGCCACCAGCGTCCTGTTCGGCGACCGGGTCCTGCCCCTCACCTTCCCCGGCGCACCCCCCGCCACGGTCGCCGAGTTCCGCTCCCGGGACCTCTACGAGCAGTTCTGCGGCGCCGTCGACGCCCTGGATGCCGCCTGCGAACTCACCCGGCCCGGCGCCGCCCGCCTCCTCGTGATCGTTAGTGACGGCCGGTTCAAAGACACCCAACGCGCCCACGGACAGCAGCGCCTCGACCGGCTACGCGCGCACGGCTGCACCGTCCTGTGGATCACCCCCGACGACAGCGACGCCACACCTTTGGACACCGACGCCACCCTCACCCTCGCCCACCCCGCCCAAACCGCCAGCCACATCGCCCGCGCCGCCCTACGCGCCCTGACCACCACCCGCTGACCAGGGCTACGGGTGGGCCAAACATCCGGCCCACCCCCCCCCCCCCCCCCCCCCCCCCCCCCCCCCCCCCCGCCCCCCCCGCCCCCCCCCCCCCCCCCCCCCCCCCCCGCCCCCCCCCCCCCCCCCCCCCCCCCCCCCCCCCCCCCCCCCCCCCCCCCCCCCCCCCCCCCCCCCCCCCCCC
>NZ_JALKFW010000018.1:0-10776 GCF_023243055.1 Frankia sp. AgPm24
CACACCGACCCCGCCGCGCCGCCATCTCCGCCTTCGGCATCAGCGGCACCAACGCCCACGTCATCCTCGAAGAAGCCGATCCCGCCGACCTGTCCGCCCACGGCGGCGGCGAGGACCCCACCGACGAGGACCCGGCCCGCACGCCCTGGGTGGCCGCCGACGCGGTGGCGACCCTGGCCTGGCCGGTCTCGGCGCACACGCCGGACGCGCTGCGTGCGCAGGCAGCCCGCCTGTACGAGTACGCCACCGCGCATCCCGACCTGACCGTCGCCGACATCGGCTACTCGCTGGCGACGACCCGCGCGCACCACGACCACCGGGCCGTGGCCGTGGGCAGCGATCGCGCCGCGCTGCTGGTCGACCTGGCCGCGTTGGCCCGCCGCGAGGAGTCCGCCGGGATCACAGCGACGGACGCCACACCGGTGGACAGCGCCCCGGGCGGCGGTGCGTCAGCCGGACTGGTGCGGGGGAGCACGGCGGCGACGGGCGGAACCGTGTTCGTCTTCCCTGGCCAGGGCTCGCAGTGGATCGGGATGGCCGTCGACCTGGCGCAGTCCAGCCCCGCCTTCCGGGCCGCGCTGGACTCCTGCGCCGAGGCCCTCGCGCCGCACGTCGACTGGTCACTGTGGGACGTGCTGCGGTGCGCGCCGGGGGCACCGTCTCTGGACCGGGTCGACGTCGTGCAGCCCGCGCTGTTCGCCGTGATGGTGTCGCTGGCGGCGCTGTGGCGACACCTGGGTGTGCGGCCGGACGCGGTGGTCGGGCACTCGCAGGGCGAGGTCGCGGCCGCGCATGTCGCGGGCGCGATCTCGTTGGCGCAGGCGGCGCGGATCGTGGCGCTGCGTTCCCGGGCGCTCGCTCGGCTGCCCGCGGGCGGCGCCATGGCCGCGATCGCCCTGTCGGCCGAGCAGACCAGCGCCCGGATCGCCCCGTGGGGTGGTCGGCTGGCCCTGGCCGTGGTCAACGGACACACGGCGGTCGTCGTCTCCGGTGACGTGGACGCACTGGCGGAGTTCACCGCGCAGTGCCGCGCGCAGGGGATACGGACACGGACGCTCCCGGTCGACTACGCCTCGCACTCCGCGCAGGTGGAGGCCGTCCGTGATCCGCTGCTCGCGGATCTGGCCGGGCCGGGTGGTGAGACGACGGTCGCGGCCGACGACAAGGTGGGGGCGGCCGGCGTCGCGTTCTACTCGACCGTGACGGGCGACCGTCTCGATCCCCAGGAGCTCACCCCACGGTACTGGTACCGCAACCTGCGTCAGACCGTGCGTTTCGCCGACACGATCCGCACCCTGCTGGCCGCTGGGCACCGGACGTTCATCGAGGTCAGTCCCCATCCCGTCCTGACCGCCGCCATCGAGGAGACAGCCGAGGCACAGGGCGTGGCCGAACCCCTCGTCACCGGCTCCCTGCGCCGGGACGCTGCCGGCCCGGACAGCTTTCTGCGGGCCGTGGCGGACGTCCACACCCGCGGTCTGCAGGTCGACTGGCCGGCGCTGTTCGCCGGCTCCGGGGGCCGTCACGTCACCCTGCCCACCTATGCGTTCCAGCACGAGAGCTACTGGCTGGACACCCCGCCCCCTGCCGGGGACGTCGGCTCGGCGGGCCTGGGGACACCCGAGCATCCGCTGCTGGGTGCAGCCCTCGACCACGCTGACGGCGCCGAGCACCTGTTCACCGGACGCATCGCCACCGGCACGCATCCCTGGGTGGCCGACCACACCGTCGACGGCGTAGCGGTCCTGCCCGCCGGTACCGTCCTCGACCTCGTCCTGCGCGCTGCGACCCGCGTCGGGGTGCGCGGGGTGGAGCGCCTGACGCAGGAGTCCCCGCTGGTGATCCCGCCTAAGACGGCCATCGACCTGCAGGTCGTCCTCGGCGGCCCGGACGGCGCTGGACGGCGGACGGTCTCCGTGCACAGCCGGGACGCCCAGGGCCGGCCCGGGGAATGGGTCAGGCACGCCACCGGAACCCTCCCGGCACCAGCAACCACGGCCGACCGTCCAGACCAGGCCGACGCGTTTCGGGCGGCGCTCGCCGAGGGCCACCCGGATCCGGGGGACCTGCGGACCTGGCCGCCGCCCGACGCCGACGAGCTCGATCCCGCGGATCTGGCCGAGGCACTGGCCGACGTCGGGCTCGAGCACGGACCCGCCCTCGACCTGCCGGTACGGGTCTGGCGCGACGGTGCGTACCTGTACACACAGGCCGAACTGCCCGCCAGGCGCCCGGACGGTTACACCCTGCATCCGCTGCTGCTGGACGCCGCGCTCCGTCCCCTGTTCGCGTTGTCGCTCGTCGACCGGCCCGAACGGCTGTTGCTGCCCCGGACCTGGCACAACGTGTCCCTGCACGGCACGACCACGTCCGTCTCGGCGATCCGCGCCAGGCTGACCATCACCGCGGGCGCGGGCCCGGACGCCGCCGGTGCGGCCGACGTGCTTCTCACCGACGGCGACGGGGAGCCGATCGCCTCGGTGACGGACCTGGTCCTCGGTCCGGTCCAGCTCCCGACCGCGCCGACATCACCGGGGGTGCTGCCGCGCGACGCCCTGCTCGCCCTGGACTGGGTTCCGCTCGCCAGCGACCCGTCCCGTCGGGCCGCGCTGCGACTGGCGGTCGTTGCGGCACCGGACCTCCAGGACGGCACCGCCGGTCTTTCGCATCTGCCGGGCGTGACGGCCCATCCGTCCCTCACCGCCCTGGCCGAGGCCGTCGCGGGTGGGCTGGCGCTGCCTGACGCGGTCCTCGTGGCGATTCCCCCCGCCGCGACGACCGACAGCACCGACGGAACCGCACCGGACCTGCCGGCCGCCGCACGGACCGCTGCCGGCCAGGTCCTGGCTCTGGCCCGCGGGTGGCTCACCGAGACCAGACTCGCTGCCAGCAGCCTGGTGGTGCTCACCAGAGATGCTGTCGCCGCCGCCACGGACGATGCTCCCGACCCGGCCGCCGCCACCGTCTGGGGCCTGCTGCGCTCGGCGCAACAGGAAGAACCAGGCAGGTTCGTGCTGCTGGACGTGAACCCCCGCGCAACCGGCCAGTCGCCGCAGGTCGCCGCGGACCTGCTCCACCAGAGCGTCGCCGACGCACTCGCCGCCGGAGAGTGGCAGGTGGCGCTCCGGGACGGCCAGCCACGTGTGCCCCGGCTCCGGGCGCTACCCGCGGCCGGCGCCCACGACCGCGACGCGACCACGGCGGTGTCCTGGCGGTTCGGCGACGCCGCGACGGTGCTGGTCGTCGGGGACGAGGCGGCCGACGTCGCCCTCGTCGTCGATCATCTGGTCACCGCGTACGGGGTGCGACACCTGATCGTCGCGCTCGGTCCGCCGACACGGCAGGCCATCGCGGGACCCGCCCCGGAGGGCCCCGACGATCCGGTGCGGACCGCCGCGGCGGCCGCGCAGGACCGGGGCGCACAGGTCGAGATCGCACACTGCGACGCCCGGGACCGGGCCGCGCTGTCCACGCTGCTGTCGGGCATCCCGGCCGACCGCCCGCTCGCGGGCGTGGTGCACATCCCTGACCTGAGTGTGCGCGGGATGATCAGCTCGCTGGATCCGGCTCAGCTCGACTCCGTGCTCGACGCCGGCGCACGGACGGCCTGGAACCTGCACGAGCTGACCGCGACATCGCCGCTGACCGAGTTCGTGCTGTTCTCCACCGCGGCGGCCACGGCCGGCGCGGCAGGCCGGGCCGCCCACGCGGCGGCAGGTGCCTTCCTCGACGCGCTGGCGGAGCACCGGCAGGCCGTCGGCCTGCCCGCGACGTCGCTGGGGTGGGGCCCGGGGCAGCGGGCCGGTGCGGCGGACCAGCCGCGCACGGCCGCCGCCGGCTTCGCCCCGCTGCCCGCGGACCTGGTCCGGGCGCTGTTCACGGCCAGTGGGACCGCCCGGCGCGACCGGGCCCTGCTGCTGCCCGCTCCCCTGCACCCCACCGCTGTGCGCTCGCCGCTCGGGGCGGGCACGGCAGCACCCCTGTTCGCCGCGCTCGCCGGCCGGACGGCACCGATGGCCACCACCGCGACGGCACTGCGCCGCCAGCTCGCCGGTGTCCCCACCAGCCGCCAGGAGAGCGCCCTGGTGGACCTGGTGCGCGCCCAGGTGGCTGCCGTGCTGCGCCTGCCCGAAGCGCGGACCGTACGCGCGGACCGCGCGTTCACCGACCTCGGTTTCGACTCCCTGACCGCGGTGGAGCTGCGCAACCGGCTCTCGGCGGCCACCGGGCTGCGCCTGCCCACAACTGTCGCCTTCGATCAGCCGAACCCCCAGGCGCTGGCCCGGTTCCTGCTCGCCCGCGTCCAGCCCGACCAGTCCCGCGTGCGCGCACGCGGGCCGGCGGGCCGATCCGGTCAGACCGACGACCCGATCGCGATCGTGGCGATGGGCTGCCGCTACCCGGGCGGAGCCGACTCGCCGGAAAAGCTGTGGCGGATCCTCGTCGACGGCACCGACGCGATCTCCGACTTTCCCACCAACCGCGGCTGGGACCTCGACCGACTGTTCGACCCCGACCCGGACCGGCCGGGCACGACCTACGCCCGCCAGGGCGGTTTCCTGCATGACGCGGACGGTTTCGACGCCGAGTTCTTCGGCATCAGCCCGCGGGAGGCGCTCGCCACCGATCCACAGCACCGGCTCCTGCTGGAGACCGCCTGGGAGACCTTCGAGCGCGCCGGCATCCCCCCGGCCACGGTGCGGGAGACCCGCACGGGCGTCTACGTGGGAACGGTGGGCACGGACTACAGCTCACGGCTGCGCTCCGTGCCCGACGACCTGGAGGGATACCTGGGGATCGGCAGCGCCAGCAGTGTCGCCTCCGGACGGCTCGCCTACTCCTTCGGGCTGCGCGGCCCGGCCGTCAGCGTGGAGACGGCCTGCTCGTCGTCGCTGGTCGCGCTGCACCTGGGGATGCGGTCGCTGCGCAGCGGGGAGTGCGACCTGGCGCTGGCCGGGGGCGCAACCGTGCTCGCCACCCCGGACCTGTTCGTCTGGTTCAGCCGGCAGCGCGGGCTGTCCCCCACCGCACGCTGCCGTGCCTTCGCCGCAGCGGCCGACGGCACCGCGTTCGCGGAGGGTGTCGGTCTGCTGCTGCTGGAACGGCTCTCCGATGCCCGACGCAACCAGCACCCCGTGCTCGCCGTCCTGCGCGGCAGCGCGGTGAACTCCGACGGCGCCAGCAACGGGCTGACCGCGCCCAGCGGCCCCGCCCAGGAACAGGTGATCCGCCAGGCGCTCACCGACGCCGGCCTGACCCCCGGCGACGTGGACGCGATGGAGGCCCACGGCACCGGCACGAGTCTCGGAGACCCGATCGAGGCCCAGGCCATCCTCGCCACCTACGGCCAGGACCGCCCGGCCGACCGGCCGCTGTGGCTCGGCTCGTTGAAGTCCAACATCGGCCACACCAACGCTGCCGCGGGCGTCGGCGGCGTTATCAGGACGGTGCTGGCGCTACGCCACGGCCTGCTGCCCCGCACGCTGCACGTGGACGAGCCGTCCCCGCACGTCGCCTGGGAGCAGGGCGACGTCCGGCTGCTCACCGAGGCCCGTCCGTGGGCCGCCGACGAACACCGCCCGCGCCGCGGTGCCGTGTCCGCGTTCGGGATGAGCGGTACCAACGCGCACGTGATCCTCGAGGAGGCACCGCCGATTCCCGCGCCGGCCCCGGCCCCTGCCGCGCCCGGATCGCCGTGGCTGCTCTCGGCGCACACCCCCCAGGCGCTGCGCACGGTGGCGGCGCGGCTGCGCACACATCTCGCCGAGCATCCCGACCTCACCACGGCCGAGGTGGCCGCCGAACTGGCCACCACCCGCGCCTTCTTCGAGCACCGTGCGGCGGTGACCGGCGCGGACCGCGAGCAGCTGCTCGACGGGCTCGCCACCCTGGCCCAGGGCACACCGGCTGCCGGCGTCACCCGGGGAGCGCCGGACGAGGCCGGTCCTGTCGCGTTCCTGTTCTCCGGACAGGGCAGCCAGCGGGCCGGGATGGGCCGCGAACTCCACGCCGCCCATCCCGTGTTCGCCCGGGCCCTGGCCGAGGTGTGCGACCACCTCGACCGCCAGCTTCAGGTGCCGCTGCGAGAGATCCTGTTCGCCGCGGCGGACGACCCGCGCGCCGGGCTGCTACACGAGACCCGATACACCCAGGCCGCCCTGTTCGCCCTGGAAGTGGCTCTGTTCCGGCTGGTCACCCACTGGGGTGTCGTCCCCGACCACCTCATCGGCCACTCCGTCGGCGAGCTGGCAGCGGCGCACGCCGCCGGGGTGATGTCGCTCGGCGACGCCTGCCGGCTGGTGGCAGCCCGCGGTGAGCTGATGCAGGCGGCGCAGGCTGGCGGCGCGATGATCGCCGTCGACGTCCCCGAGCTGGACGTCGCCGCGGCGCTGTCGGGACTCGAGGACCGTGTCTGCATCGCCGCTGTCAACGGCCCCGCGGCCACGGTCATCTCCGGAGACCGCGACATCTGCCAGCACCTGGCCAAACGGTGGCAGGCCGAAGGGCACCGGACCCGTCAGCTCACCGTCAGTCATGCGTTCCACTCCCCGCACATGGACGGCATCCTCGACCGCTTCCACAAGATCGCCAGCACCATCGACTACCAGGCCCCCCGCATCCCCCTCGTCTCCAACCTCACCGGCCACACCGCCACCCCCGACCAACTCCGCTCCCCCGACTACTGGACCGACCACATCCGCCACCCCGTCCGCTTCCACGACGGCATCCACCACCTGCACACCCTCGGCGTCACCACCTACCTGGAACTGGGACCGAAAGGCGCCCTGACCCACCTGACCCGGGACTGCCTGCCCGACGCGCCAGGCGTGCTGACCCTGCCGGTGCTGCGCGCCGACCGCGATGAGCCCGCCGCGGCGGCACTGGCGCTGGCCGCCCTGTTCGTCCATGGCACCGAGGTGCGTTGGGAGGCGGTGTTCGGCGTTCGCGCCGGCGTCCCGGCCGAACTGCCGACCTATCCGTTCCAGCGCGACCGCTACTGGCTCGCGGACGAGGCGGTGCCGACCGACGTGAGCGCCGCAGGCCTGCACGACGCCGGTCATCCACTGCTCGCCGCCGCCGTCGACCTGCCGGATGGCACGACGGTGTTCACCGGTGTCCTCTCGGCCCGAACGAGGCCCTGGCTGACGGATCCCTTGGCGCACCTGCTGGCAGCGGTCAGCGTGGAGCTGGCCCTGCACGCGGGTTCGCGTACTGGTGCCGAGCACCTGCAACGGCTGACCGTCACGCCGGGGACGGCCATGTCCGGCACCGCACTGCGGCTTCGGATCGTCGTGGCCGCCGAGGATACGCACGGCGCCCGGGCCGTCTCGGTACACACCTGCCCGGTCGGCACTGACGACGGCACCGGCGACAGTGTCCGCGACGACCAGCACCCCGCGACCGCGTGGACGCCGCTGGCCCTCGGAGTGCTCATCGTCTCCCCCGTTGGCAGCGCATCCTCCCTCGACAGCGAGCCTGCGGCCCAGGCGGCTCCGATCGGCGGGGGCACGCTGCGCTGGCCGCCGGCCGAGGCGGTCGACGTCGACGACGACGAGCTCTCCGCGCTGGTGGACGCGGCCGCGCCGGCCTTCGTCCGGGGAGCCTGGCGCCGTGGCGCGAGCTGCCTCGTCGAGGTCGAGGTGACACCGGGGGCCCGTCCCGAGGCCGAGCGCAGCGCCGTGCATCCCACCCTGCTCGCGGCGGCGGCGGCGGCGACGCACGCCCTGTCCCGGCCGGGCCCCGAGACGGCGCCGCTCTCGCTGACCTTCACCGATGTCCGGCTGCACGCCACGGGCGCCACCGAGGTGCGCGGTCAGATCGACGGCGGCCCGACAGGCACCTCGATCATCCTCACCGATGGTGCCGGCGAGCAGGTCCTCACGGTCGGGTCCCTGCGCATCGACATCGACAGTGGCATCGAGGGCACCAGCACCGGCCGTCCGGCGATCGCCGGTCCCGGCCAGCGTCTGCCGTTGCACGTGCTGAGGTGGGCGCCGCCAACCGCGGCGGACCTCGCCGAGCGGCCCAGCGGCGCATCCGGTGCCGGGAGACCGGCGGGTACCGCCCTGGGGCCCGGAGGCCAGTGGACCGTGCTCGCGGACCCGGCCGAACGCGAACCGGTACTGCGACTGCTCGGCGTGGACGCCGTGCGACTGTGCTCCGACCCGCACGAACTACAGGAGACCAGCTCCGCTGGAACCCCGCTGCCCCCGGTGGTCCTGCTTCCGCTGCCGCCACGCGTCACCCCTGACACCCGCCCGGCCACGACCGACGACCACGGCCCGACGTTGCCCGGGATCGTGCACGCAGAGGTCTCCGCTGTGCTGCGGGTCATCCAGGACTGGCTCGCCGAGCCGGCGTTCGCCGGGGCGCGGCTGGTCGTCGTCACCCGCGGCGCGGTCGCGACCGACCCGCGCCGCGGCATCCCCGACCTCGCCCACGCCGGGGTGTGGGGGCTGGTCCAAACCGCCCAGTCCGAGAACCCGGGCCGCTTCGTCCTCGTGGATCTGGAGCCGGCGGCCGACCCGGCCGACCCGGCGGCGGACGGGTTGGCGGCGGCGATCGACTCAGGCGCCGAGCTGTGCGCGGTGCGGGCCGGTGTGGTCCTCACACCCCGCCTCCAGGTCTCCCGCCGCCACGGCGACCAGGCCCTCGAGGCCCGGCCGCCGGCCTCCCCGGCGGGGACCATCCTGATCACCGGGGGTACCGGGGCGCTCGGCGGCGTCCTCGCCCGGCATCTGGTGACCTCGCACGGTGCGCGGCGCCTGCTGCTGCTCAGCCGGCAGGGCCCGCAGGCCGCCGGTGCCCCCCAGCTCGTCACCGACCTCGCCGACCTCGGCGCGCAGGCCACAGTGGTGGCCTGCGACGCGAGTGATCATGCGCAGCTCGCCGCCGTGCTGGCCGGCGTGCCGGCCGACGAACCACTGACCTCGGTGATCCATCTGGCCGGCATCCTCGACGACGGCGTCTTGGCGACCCTGACCCCGGCCCGGCTCGCCTCCGTGCTGCGCCCGAAGGTTGACGCCGCCTGGAATCTGCACGAACTCACCACCCGCGCCGGGCTGACGGACTTCGTGCTGTTCTCCTCGGCCGCCGGGGTGCTCGGCAGCGCCGGCCAGGGTGCCTACGCGGCAGCCAGCACCTTCCTGGACGGGCTCGCCACACACCGTCGCTCCCTCGGTCTACCCGCGACCTCGATGGCCTGGGGACTGTGGGCGTCGGAGGACGGCATGGCCGGCGGCCTCGACGAGGTCGCCCGTGCCCGGCTCGGTCGCACCGGACTGGCACCGCTGTCGCCGGCCCAGGCGATGACGCTGTTCGACGCGGCCCGGTCCACCCCGCACGACGCCGCCGTGGTGACCGCCCGGTGGAACATCGCGGCGCTGCGGCGGCAGGCGGACGCGGGCCAGCTGCGCCCTGTTCTGACCGAGCTGGTCCGCCGGCCCCCGCGGCGGGCGGTCACAGCCAAGCCCGCACGTGAGCTCCCGCTCGCCGAGCGGTTGGCCGGGCTGCCGCCCGACGAGCGCGCGACCCATCTGCTCGAGCTCGTCCGCACGCAGTGTGCGCTGGTGCTGGGGCATGGACGGGCGGACGCCATCCGTGCTGACGCCCCGTTCCGGGACACCGGGTTCGACTCGCTGACCGCCCTGGAGCTGCGCAACCAGCTGAACGTCCGGACCGGGCTGACCCTGCCCACCACGCTGGTGTTCGATCACCCGACACCGGCGGACGTCGCCGCGTTGCTGAGCGCGGAACTGCTCGACTCCGACGGGCGTCCCACCGGCACGGCCACCGGCACGGTGCTACCCGCCGAGGCCGTGCTCGCCGGGCTGGCCGAACTGGAGGCAGCGCTGGAACGCCTCACCACGAGCGATCCCACGCTGGCGGCGATCCAACCGCGCCTGCTTGCCCTGACCGGCCGCATCCCCCTCGCCGACGGGTCGCCCATTCCGGACGAGCGGCTGTTCACCGCCACCGACGAGGAGCTGTTCGACGCACTCGACAAGGAGATCGGCACCCCCTGACCGCGGGTCGCCACAGCGCGACGAGCTCCCCACGGTGCCTCGACGAGAACAGTGCCCCGAAGAGAACGGTGATCGGATGTCCAACGAGGAGAAGCTACGCGAGTACCTGCGGCGGGCCACCACCGATGTGCGACAGGTGCGCCGCCGGCTGGCTGAGCTCGAGGAACGCGACCGCGAGCCCATCGCGATCATCGGGATGGGCTGCCGCTTTCCGGGCGGTGTCGAATCCCCGCAGGACCTGTGGGAACTGCTCGACGCCGGCCGGGACGCCACCGGCGAGTTCCCCACCGACCGCGGCTGGGAACTGGACGACCTGTACGACCCGGAGCCCGGCCGCCCGGACCGCTCGTACGTGCGCCGCGGCGGCTTCCTGCACGACGCCGGCGCCTTCGACCCGGCCTTCTTCGGCATCGGACCGCGGGAGGCCACCGCCATGGATCCGCAGCACCGCCTGCTGCTGGAGACCGTGTGGGAGTCCATCGAGGCCGCCGGCATCGAACCACGGACGCTGCGTGGCAGCCGCACCGGCACGTTCGTGGGCCTGGCCGCCGGCCGCTACGCACCCGAACGCGACCGGGTGCCCCTCGAGTTGGACGGGCACATCATGACCGGCAACGCCACCAGCCTCGCCTCCGGCCGGCTGGCCTACACCTTCGGCCTGCGGGGACCGGCGATGACCGTGGACACCGCCTGCTCGTCCTCGCTGGTCGCGCTGCACCTGGCCAGCCAGTCCCTGCGCCGCGGCGAGTGC
>NZ_JALKFW010000019.1:0-10178 GCF_023243055.1 Frankia sp. AgPm24
CCCCGCGGGCGGGCGGATGTGAGCGATTGGTGCGGCGCCATCGCGCCTGACCACCACCGGCCCGTCCGGGTCCGCAGCCGCAGCGAGCGGCATCCACCCGGGCGGATCGGACGCGGTCAGCGCCCACAGCAGCAGCGCCCCGCACGTGCACGTACGGGGATGGGCGGTAGCACCCTGCCGCCACACCGACTCCCGGCGAAGCCGCAGGGCCCGGCGGGCCTCGGCTTCCAGCGCGGTGAGTTCGGGCAGCGGCAGGGCGTCCTGCGTCATCGGACGCGGTGGTCCAGGCCGGTCATGCGCTCAGGTCCAGCGCCGCGAGTGCCGCCCGGCCAGCCGGGGTGACCTGCCAGCGGCCGTCCACCGGCTGGCAGCGGCCGCCCGTCGCCTCCTGCGCCCGGCACCACAGATCGACCCGCATCGCGGCCACGCCCAGCCGGGTCGCGACCGCGGCCGTGTCGATCCGGGCGCCGGTGTGGCAGGCCGCGACGACCTGCCACACCTCGACGTCGCCGAGCTGGCGGGTCGCCGTAGCCGCAGCGGCGTCCTTGCCCCGGGCCGTCACGACCCACCGGCGGTCCGGTGTGAGGTCCAGCAGGCCACGGGCAGCCATGGCCGCCAGGCGCAACGCCAGCAGCGCCCGGTCTACCTTGCCCGCCGGGGTGTCAAGCCGATCGGCGACCGCCTCGACGGTGGTCCGCTGATCGAGCGCCGCGGCCTGCGCGGCCCAGATCGCGGCCCACATCTCGCGGGCAGGCACCCGCTCCAACGGCCTGATCACGCCGCAGCCTGACGGGTCGGAGGATGGCGAAACCGAACCCGGTACACAGCCGGGCCGGCACGCCGTACCCGGTCGACGAAGCCGATGGCCGCGAGGGCGTACAGCCAGCGCGTGACCTCGTCACGATCGACCGACAGACGGTCCGCGAGCAGCTGCGGGCGGAACCCTTCGACCCCGGCCGCCGTGGCCCGGTCCTGTGCCCAGATCAACGCGTCGTACAGCGCGCCGGCCCGGACGTCGGTGAGATGGCGGCTCACTGCTGCGCCTCGCCGTCGTCCTCGTCGACGGACGGCAGCAGCACACCCCAGCCGGTGAACGTCGCGATCAGCACCGCCGGCGTGGTGTCGTGCAGGATCGCCAGGACACGCAGATCGTCCCCGCGGACCGTCAGGACCCGGCCGCCGCGGTCGCCGCGAATCGCCGCGACCCACATCAGCCACCGGCGCAGCGGGTCCGCTCCCGGGGCCGGCGCCGCCCGCACGGCCGCCAGGTCGAAGGACAACCGCACCCCAGCCGGCGCGGTCTCCCGCCCTCCGAACATCAACACTTCGGGCGTCACCCGCAGCGCCTCGGCGACCCGCTCGATCGCTGCGGTCGTCATCCCTCGATCGCCACGCTCGTAGGAGCCGATCACCACCGCCTTCACCTGACCGTCAGACCGCGTCTCCACCCCCTGCAGGCTCAGACCCTGCTGTCGGCGAATGACCCGAATTCGCCTACCTACCTGCGCACCCAGCGGGCCCACCTGGGCCACGTCGGTGTCCTGTACCGTCACCACAACTCCTTCTCGGCAAGAGGGATTGATAGGGAGCCGTCCGCCGCCTTCCCCCCGTAGGCGGCGGACGGCGCAGCAATCAGTCGTCGCTCGTGGGCGCCTGGCGGTCTTCCAGGAACTGCGCCCATGACCTCGGCGGCGCGCCACGCGGCGCCGGTGACGCCACCGGCCGAGCAGATGCCGGACGGTTGACCTCACCCGCACCGCCAGCCGCCTCGGCGCGGCGCCGCGTCGAGGACTGAACCCGCGCCAGCGACACCCGGGCCATCTGCTCCCGGAGCGCGGCCCGCGCCTTGGTCACGCGCTCATCCGGCGGCAACGTGCCGTCCGGATCCACCTCCCGCTCGAACCGCGCCAGGAACGCGGCGCGCGCCGGCGCTGTCATCTCCTGCGGCGACACCGCCTGGCGCACCCGGGCGTTACCACCGATCTGCGCCACCAGGCGACGCGTCGTCGGGTCCGGCAGACGGCGGGCGGTCATGAGGACTCGGCCGACGTTGTCGCGGAAGCGAGTTCGGGGGTGACCTCGATGCGGCCGAGTACCGCCTCGATCTTGCGGAGGAAGGCGGGCGAGATCGTCGTGACCTTTCCGCGTTCGATCTTGGACAACCAGCCCTGATCAACACCCGCCTCCTGAGCAAGCTCTGTCTGAGTGAGGCGGCGATCGATCCGTGCTCGGCGGATAACGTCGCCGCTGACCTTGATCGCCAACGTACGCATGAGCAATAGCTTGCAAGTGCATGCGCTCTCATGTCAACTCAAGCGATGCAAAACGGATCACAGGATGGCGGGGCTGCCCCGCGACCGGGGGTCAATGCGCGACCATGGGCGACGCGAGAGGCCATGAGATGGCATGAGTGAATGGACGCGATGGACCTCACCGATGACCAGGCGGACCGGCTGGCACAGATCATCCGCGGGTACCGCAAGCGCAAGCGACTGAGCCAGCAGGCGTTCGCGGATCGAGCCGGGATCAGCATCGCCACGATGGGTCGCATCGAGCGTGCCGAGAGCCGCACGCTCACCGACTCGACGATCGCCGGTATCGAGGCGGCGATGGAGTGGCAGGAGGACTCGGTCCGCCTGGTGGTGCTCGGCGGCAGCCCGATTCCCGCAGACCACCCTCGGCCCGTCATCACCGAGCGGGGCGTGTTGGTCCGCGACGATGGCGACGATCTAGAGACGCGCTGGTACGCAGCCTGGCAGCGAGTTCGTGATCTTCCTGGCGCCCCCGAAGCACTGCTATTGATCATTGAGCGGTACCTACATAACCCGCGACATGGCGAGACATGACGCTCGGTACCAGTTAGCCTCTCCCTGCTCACGGTGCCGATCCGACTACGAGATGACCCGATTTGGTAGTGGGTGACCTCTCGTCACCCACGTGTGAGCCCTCGCGGTCACACGTGACCGTTCGCCGTCACATCCCAGGAGCGCCCGTGAACTCGTTCGGCCAGCTGCTGAAAGACCTTCGGCAACAGGCGAGACTGACGCAGTCCGAGCTTGCGCAGCGGTTGGGCTACGCCGGTGGACACGCGGTGATCAGCAAGATTGAGAACGGCCATCGGACGCCGGACGCCGATTTCGCCATGGCGGCCGGCAAGGTGCTCGGCCATACGGATGATCTCGTCCAGCGTGCGGCAACCGATCGGGCCGCTCTACTCCGTCAACGGGCCGACATCCTCGCGGAGCCGTCACCAGGTGCGGTAGACGCGATGGGTGGGCCTCCCGCACCCTGGACTGTGCATGCCCCATCGGCTGAGGAGGACACCACGGACCGCCGAGAGATCCTCGTAGGCGGCGGCCTGACCGCTGCCGTCACCGTCCAGTCCCTCGCGCAGAGGATCTCCACATCCGATCCGACCGAGCTCGACCGGGCCCAGATTGGCCAGCGGATCCAGCAAGTCGCCGAGGCGTACATTTCTGCACCGCGCGCTCAGCTTCGCGCGGCCATCGAGCATGAGCACCTCGGTGTGGAGGCCCTGCTCGACAGGCGGCTGTCCCGAAGCGTTCGCGATGAACTCGCCGGCTACGCCGGTATGTACGCCTACTACCTGGGCGCGCTCGCCCACGGCACAGGCGACGACGGCGCAGCCGTCGCCTATGGCACTCTGTGCGCCCACCATGCGCAGGAGACCGGCGACCCGATGTTGCTCGGCGCCGCCGCCGAGCTGCGGTCCGGGCTGGTGCCTACAGCGGCCTGCGCGCAGATCACAGGTCAGGCCCGACGGGACCCTGCCGTCGACCCGTACGTCCGACCGTTCCTGGCCGCGATCGAGGCGAGAGCTGCTGCACAGCTTCAGCAGCCTGACCGGGCAAATGAGGCGCTGGCGGCCATGGAGGCCGGTGTATGGACCGGGCCGCTTCAACCAGGTCCGACCCTGTTCGATCCAGAATCAGGCCACGCATGGTTCGGGATCGTGCTCGCAGAGTTGGGCCAGGGCGAGGCCGCCGAAGGTTACGCCCGTCAATCGCTTCGGCTACTAGCCGGTCATGACAAGCCGTACCACGCGGCCGGTACCTACAACATGCTTGCCCGCTCATACCTACGTCGCCGCACCCCGGATCCGGAACAGGCCGCAGATGCCACCGGACGGGCGCTCCGCCTGGTGGAAGGCCGGCCAGGCCGGTCCGCGATCACGTCGGCCGACACGACCTGGCGAGAGCTCAACGTCCGGTGGGGAACCCTGCCGGCGGTGCGTGATCTCGGTGAGCAGGTGGCCGTGCATCGCGCGGCGCTGCCGGCACCGCGGCCTGCGCTGATCTAGCCGTAGTGGTGTGGGCCGCCGTCAGGTTCGGGTCCGTTCGCCTCGGCGGTTGTGGCCTCGGCCACGCCGGCGACGATGGCGTTGATGATCGCGGCTGTGTCCGGATCGATGTCCATGTCACGCTCCGGTTGTCGCGGGGATGGTTGCCCGCCAGGTGCCGCGGATCAGCCGGATGCTGCCGTCGTCGCGGACGATCGCCTGGGCGCCGAGCCACGGGGACATGCCCAGGCGTAGCCAGTCGTCGCGGACCCGGTCGAGCGCATCCCACAGGCGGCGCGGGCCGCCTTGGTGCACGGTCGGGGTGTCGGTGCTGACTGCGGTTGCCCGGGCCCATGAGCCGTCCGGGTGGGCCATGAGCGCGGTGTGCTGCCCGTCGGGCCCGCGGCGGTAGTCGTGCGCGACACCGGGCGCGGCGAGGTGGAAGGCGGTGGCCAGATCCCAGGCGTCGGCCACGTCAAGCACCGGATACCGGCCAGGGCCTACCGTCTCGCCGTCGCGGCCGGCGATCTCGTCGAAGGCCAGGACGACGGGGTAGTCGAGGCCGCTGCGGACGGGCATGAACCCGGCCCAGTCCCGTGCCACCTGCCCGACCACACCGTCAGGGGTGCGCGTGACAACCAGGATCATCCAGGTGCCAGCGATCGTGGTGACGAGCCGGCCACCCGGGCGCAACGCGCGGAGCCAGCTCCGCGGGATGCTGGGCACGCTCACGGTGGAGATGATCCGGTCGAAGGTGCCGGGCAGTGGCCCGGTGGCGTCGACCGCGAGCATGGATGGCCATAGCCCCATCTCGTCGAGCCGGCGTGCGGCCACCGCGACGAGGTACTGATCGACATCGATGCTCGTGATCCGCCGGTCGCCGTAGCGTCGGGCGAGCAGCCCTGTCCCGTAGCCGGAGCCGGTTCCGACGTCGAGCACGTCCTGGCCATCCGCGATCTGGGCGTGCCGGTACATGGTCAGACACAGCGACGGCAACGTTGACGAGGATGTTGGCCGGCCCGCGGGCCGGTCGTTCTGGTCGGCCTGGTCAGCGTGCGCCTCGCCGACGCGGGTCACCAACGACCGGTCGGCGTAGGCCGCTGCGGCCGGGCCACGGCGCAGCGTCCAGACGGACCCGTCCCGCTCCCACCACGCGGGCACGAACAGGTGCCGTGGGGTCGCGGCGACGACCGGATACCACCGCGACCCCGGGTGGGTGATCTGATCAGCCAGGGCGCGGGCGTGTCCCTGCCAGTCGTCCATCAGACCCCTGCGTCCTCGAAGTCCGGGGTGCACGCGCGTTCGGACGCGGGCGAGCAGTCGTTGCCGTCGCTTGGCGAGCAGCCGTTACCGTGGTGGGCTCGAGGCACGGAGCCCAGGGCCGCCGCCCACTGCGGCCCGGCCAGCAGGTCACTCAACGGTGTGATGCGGACGTTGCCGCCGGCCAGCGCCCGGCCCATGACGCATGGGGCAAGAGTGCCGTCGGGCAGGATCGCGGCCCGGCCGTCGCCGCACCGCCCACACAACTCGTCGGGGTCGAAGGCCGCGCCCCGGGCGCCACGGCCGATCCGGCGCATCCGGTCAACCGTGATCGAAGCAGCCGGGACCCCCAGCGATTGCAGGTCGGCGCGCGCCCCCTCCACGTGCCCCCATCCGGTGTCAATGAGACCCACCCGCAGCGGCACGCCGCGGCGTAGTGCCACGGCGATGGTCTCCCGGGTGAGCGCGTGGGAGCCCTTCCGCCCGGTGATCCGCTCGTGTTCGGCCGGATCAGCGCTGTAGTAGCTGGTGGCCAGCCGCACCCCGGGGCGTAGCAGAGTGACCCACAGCCGGTCCGGGACCCGCACCAGATTCGAGTAGATCTCCACCGTGAGGCTCAAGTCGAGCGCGTGGTCGACCAGGTCGGGCAGGGCTGGGTGCAACGTCGGCTCACCGCCGATGATCTGCACCAGGCGCACGCCGAGGTCGGCCGCCTGGTCGATGACGGCGCACCAGTCGGTGGCGGTCATCGTGCCGTGCCCACCCGTAGGCCCCGACGAGGCATAGCAGTGGGGGCAGCCAAGCTGGCAGCGCTCGGTGATCTCCAGCCACACCGTGTCGAGCGTTGCGGTCCTGTCGAGTACGGCGGTCATGGCACTCCATTCATGGCGATTCATGGCGGAATCGGGTCGGGCGTGCCCGCCGTCCCGGGGCCACCGGGAACGGCAGGGCACGCCCGAAGAGCAGGCCCGTCAGCCCGCCCTGTCGTGCACCCGCCCGCCCGGAGCTCCCCGCCCCCGAGGGTGTGAGGCGGCACGGACGAACGGGTGGTCTGGTGATCAGCCGGTGAGAGCCGCGAGCGTCCGTGCCCGGGACGCCTGGCGCAACTCCACCAGCGCGGCGCGCTGCCGCGGCTCCAGGTCCCGGTAGGCGGTGGCGCGGGCCGCCAGGTAGCGCCCGTCCAGCCGCAGCAGCACGTCGCGGCGCTCGACGAGCAGCCGCTCGAGCCCCGCGTCGGAAGGGTCCCGGTCGGCCGCGGCGGTGATCTGCGTCCACAGCTCGGTGGCACGCTGCGCCAGCAGCGCGGCGTCGGCCTCGTATCCCGCGCACGTCGCGGCGATGCCGGGCTTCTGGTCCATCCGCAGGCCCAGGGTGGTGCCGGCGTGCAGGATGTCCACGAGCGCATGATCGATGGGGCCGATTGGTCCCAGGGCCGCGGCGAGCAGATTCGTCATACGGTGATCTCTCCTGATCAGGGGAAAGGAACCGGCACCCCCACCCCGAGGGGGGCGAGGCGGGGATGCCGGTACGGGCGGGCATGGGTAACGGCCTCGCGCCCAGATGGTGGTCAGGTGTTCGCGTACCGGCCGGCCCGCACGGCGTCGCCGAACAGGGCCCACTGCCGCGAGCTGAGCGGTAGGGCCGTGCCGTCCACGGCGAGCAGCACACCCTCGGCCTCGGCGCGTTCCACCACCGCCTGTGGTGCGCGCCCCGCACGCAGTGCATCGTGCAGCTGGTCCCAGGCCGGCCAGGGCAAGTGGATCTCCCGGGCGCCGGCGCGCAGCAGTACCCCGCCGTCCCAGATGGCGAGCTCGACCCGGTCGTCGAGCTCGCCCGGAGCGCAGCGAGCGGCGGGCCGCCAGGCGGCACCACGCGGTGGCGAGAGCGCGGCGCGCGCCGTGCACGCCCTGCGGCCGCTCTTGTCCATCGTCATGCCCCCATGTCGCCTGGAACCCGTCGCTGTCGAGATGACGATCCCGTCCGGGCGACGTGTCGTCACGTGGGTGATCTCTAGGCACACCGGTGTGACGGGATCTCGTCACACGTTCCACTCTCGTGTCACACGTGACGAATATTTGTCACATTCACGCTCAGGCACATGCAGTTGCATACGCAACGTCATGCGCTTGACAACGCGCAGACATGCATCTCGTACGAGACGTAGGGAGTCGGCCACCCAGGACTAACGTCCCTATCTGATTACTGAGAGTGGCATCACGGGATGTCACTCCGCCCAGGGACGGGGGTTTTTGGGAATGCAGGTCGATGTGACAGGACGATGTGCGGCCACCGCTGCGGTGGTCGAACGAGACGGGGATCTGGTGCTACTCGTTCGTGACGGCGCGCTACCGAGCCGTACCGTGAGCGCGCTGCGCGCCGTCCTGGCGCCCGTCGCGGGCCGGATCGTCGGGCGCGACCCGGCGCGGTAACCGGGCACGGCGAGGCGGTGCAGGGGTGCCGCCTCGCCGCGGAACCTGCCAGAAGCCCAGGTCAGACCGGGCGGTTCAAAGTGCCGAAGCTGTCACACACGACGCGGTGAGCGCCATCCTCGATCCAGTAGGAACAGCAAACCACCTGCTCGCCGCGCGCCGAGCGTGGGATGGCACCGAACCACAGGTTCGGGAACCCAGCCTCGCGGCGGACCCCCTGATAGGGGTCGTCCGTACGAGTGAAGATCCAGGACGTGACAAGGCGGCGCAGCTCGTCGGACGGCGCCTCGACGTCGATCCACAGATCGAGTCGCTCAACGAAGTTGACGAGCGTCCAAGGCCGACGGGTCGAGTCAGGCACTCTGCTCCAGTCGGGCGCGCAGCGCCTCGAGATCATCGACGTGCTCCGGTGCACGCCGCCGTTCCGCCGCCCCCTGTAGCCACCGGGCCACCGCCGAGGAATCGAGCACAGGCTCGTCGTCGTCGTCCGTCGGCGCGCCAGCGGTGGTGAAGTACTCCCGCATCAAGTCCAGCGAGATCGGGGCGGACTCACGAGGGCGCCGCTGCTGGTTGGCCACCTGCCACGGCGGCTCCCCGTGGCTGAGTACCTCCAGGTCCCACCCGGTGAGAGTGCCGTACCGACTCAACACGTAGCCGATGGTGTTCAGACCCGCCTCGTCGACGTCGACGTGCTGGGGCGGCTCGTCGCCGTACTTCTCGACGCGCCAGAGCTCACCCACGACCGGGCCCATGTCCCAGGCCGAGATCGGCTCACTGAACAGCGGCCGACCGAACGTGGCGAGGTGATGGCCCTGGCAGTAGTAGAGCAGCTTGTGCAGCTTCTTGACCCCCACGCCGGGAAGCCGAGCGCGCAGGACAGTTGCCACGTCATGCGCTGAGACGGTCATGCGATGCATGGTACGACCCGGCCGACCTCGTCGAGGCGTGACACGTCCATCATTTGATCAAACATACGTTCGATACTCGCATCCTGCGACAGGTCCCTGCATCCGAATCTCAGATGCGGTCACCGAGGGCCAGGCGCTCGTGCTGAGCTTGGGCCCGACGCGCGCTCCAGATCCGGGCGTAGACCCGGGCCATCTCCAGGTCCTCCCAGCCCATGTGATCGGCCAGGGCCTGCAGGTCTCCCCCGGCCATGAGCCAGTCATGGGCCAGCGTGTGCCGGAACACGTGCGGGTGAATGGCCACGCCGGCGGTGCGACCGCGGCGGACCACCACCTGGTAGACCCCGTCGGCGGTCATCGGCGGCCGGTCGCGATCCCCGAGCCACAGTGTCGCCTCGCTCGCGTACTTGTGCGTGGCGCGGCTACGCAGATACCGGTTGATCGACAGGCTGGTCCTGTTTCCGATCGCCACCACCCGCTCTTTGTCACCCTTGCCGATCACACGCAGGCGGCGGCGGGTGAGGTCGACGGATTCCAGTGTGAGCCCTGCGATTTCGGAGCGCCGCCCCCCGGTGTCGGCGAAGACCCGGATAAGCGCGTCATCACGTCGGTCGGCGAACGCCTTGCTTTTGCAGGTGGCGACGAGGGCGGCGAGCTGGTCGAGCTCGAGCGTGGGCACCAGCCGCTGCCCGATCTTCGGCTGCTCCATCCGTGCCATCGGCGAAGCCTCGATTTCGTCCTCGTCGATCAGATACTCGAAGAACTGTTGAAGCGCCCGGTAGGTCTGGTTCAGATAGGCGTCACTACGGCCGTTCGGGCGGCGCTCGGTGGGCTCGGTGGCGAACGTGATCAGGAAGCGCTCGATGTGCGCGCGGGTGATCTGTTCGGGCTCGTCGGGCCGGTAGAGGACCTCGGCGGTCTCCCCCGCCGCGGCCGAGCGGCGCCGCGCGGCGCGGCGCTCGGCCGAGGTCGTGGGGAGCACGTGGCCGGGTGGCGCCCCGGGCAGGGGCGTGAGCCAATTCACGAAGCTTGCGCCCGCATCGGCGTAGAGGCGGCGGGTCTTCGCCGCGCGCCCCTTGGCTTCCAGCGCCTGGTCCCAGCCGGTCAGCAGGAGCTGCCAGAGCGCCGGAACATCCCCCTCAAGATCAACCATAGAGAGGCATGTTAGTACGTGCCGAGACGCTGAGCTTGACCAGGCTCGGACCTGTTAGTACGGTCCTGGCCTGGTCAGCGACCCGATGTGCCCCAGGTAGGAATCGGACCTACGGCCTACCGCTTAGGAGG
>NZ_JALKFW010000020.1:0-9365 GCF_023243055.1 Frankia sp. AgPm24
CTTTTTGTTATCCGGGGCGGGGGGGGGGGGGGCCGGGGGGGGGGGGGGGGGGGGGGGGGGGGGGGGGGGGGGGGGGGGGGGGGTGGGGGGGGTGCGGGGGGGGGGGGGGGTGGCGCCGCGCGGCGGCGAGGATTTTCTGCTGGGTGGGGTGGATGTGGCGTTTGAGGCGTCGGGGCGGGCGTCGGGGTTGTCGGTGGCGGTGCGTACGACCCGTCCGGGTGGTCGGGTGGTGCTGGTGGGGGTGCCGTCCGGTCGGGTGGATCTGGCTCCGGTGTGGGCGCGTGGTCTGACGCTGGTCGGCGCGGGTGGGGTGGGCGACAGGGATGTGGACGGCGGTGATGCTGTCGGGGCGGGTGATGCCGCGGGCGGGGTGGCGGCGCGGGTGTGGGAGCTGGCCGGGGATCGGCGGTTGGATGAGGTGGTGGGGGTGGTGTATCCGCTGTCGCGGTGGCGGGAGGCGGTGGATCATGCGCTGCGGGCCCGGCGGACGGGTGTGGTGCGGGTCGCGTTCGATCCGGCGGTGGGCGGGTGACGGGCCGTCGGGGGGGTCTGGCAGGGTCGGGGGCTGGCAAGGTCGGTGGTGTCGGGGTCCGTGTGGAGGGTGACTTCATGCGGCGGACGGAAAAGGATGTGCGTCGGTGAGACCGGGGTTCGTGCTCGAGGTGGACGAGCGGACTCCTCCGCTGTTGGTGCACCAGGGCGACGGGGTGTTGTTGGAGCGTTTCCCGGTGGGGACGCGGGTGGTGTATCCGCCGTTGCCGCGGCCGGGGGTCGACGCGGTGGGGGCCGCGGTGGACGCGGCGTTGGCGGCGCCGGTGGGCAGTGCGCCGTTGGTGTCGTTGTTGCGTCCGGGGCTGCGGCTGGTGCTGGTGGTCTCGGATGCGGGGGTGCCGGCGCCGCGGATGCGCGGGGTGGACGTGCGGGCGCGTCTGCTGGAGCGGGTGCTGTCGGTGGTGGCGGCGGCCGGTGTCGATGAGGTGCGGCTGGTGGTGGCCACGGGGTTGGGGCGGCGCCGGTCGGCGGCGGAGGTCGAGGCGCTGGTGGGTGAGCGGGTGTTCCGTTCGTTCTGGCCGCAGCGGCTGGCCTGTCATGACGCGTTCGACGAGGCGAACCTGGTGGAGGTGGGGGTCAGCGGCGCCGGGGAGGTGCTGCGGGTGGCCCGGCCGGTCGCCGAGGCGGATCTGCTGATCTCGGTGGAGGTGGTGCAGGACCCGGGTGTGGGGGGTCTTGCGGGTCTGGCGGCGGGGGTGGCGTCGTACGGGTCGTTGCGGGCGGCGCGCAGTGTGTCGGCGGCGATGCGGGATGCGGCCGGCTGGTTCTCCTCCCCCACCCCGGTCGACTCCCCTGGCTCGGTCGACTCCCCTGGCTCGTCTGGCTCGTCTGGGACGGTGGGTGTCTCCGGCTCCCCTGGCTCCTCCGACGTGGCTGGTGGTGTGGCCGGGGGTGGGTCGCGGGCGGTGCTGGGCCGGTTGGGTGGGGTGCTGGCGGGCGCGGTGCCGGTGTTCGCGGTGACGGCGACGGTGAACGCGGCGGTGGGTCCGGCGGCGGCGGGGTTCCTGACCGGACGTGAGTGGGAGTGGTCGCTGCCCGATCAGGCGATGGCGTTGGCCGCCGCGCGTGGGCTGGACCGTCTCGGGGGCTGGGCGCGACGCCGGGTGTGGCAGGAGACGGCCGCCGACTACGCGGTCACCTCGGTGGGGGCCGGGGATGTGCGGGCGGTCACCGAGGCGGCGTGGGCGCTGGTCGAGGCGGGCCAGCGGGTCGGTGTCGAGGGTCAGACGGATGTGCTGGTGGTGGGGTCGGCGCCGTTCGGGGTGCACCACGGTTCGGGTCCCGGGGACGCGGTGCTGGGCGCGCATGGGGCGCTCGCGGAGGTGCTGGGTCGGCACACGGGCCGGCCGGTGGTCCGCGAGCATGGTGCGATGATCGTCTACCATCCGATGGCGGCGCGGTTCTCGCAGGTGCATCAGCCGTCGTATGTGGATTTCTACGCCGAGGTGCTGGCGGAGTCGACCGAGCCGGCGACGATCGAGGCGAAGTTCGAACGTCGGTACGCCACCGATCCGTGGTACGAGTCGTTGTACCGGTCGTCGTTGGCGTTGCCCGGGGTGCATCCGTTCCACCGCTGGTATGAGATGGCGCCGGGGCGGGCGTATCTGGGTGAGGTCGTGGTGGTCGGGGGGGATCGGGTGGTGTGTGCGCGGTTGGGGTTGCGGGCCGCGTCGACGTTGGCGGACGCGTTGGAGATCGTGTCCGGGTCGGTCGGGCGGGATCCGTCGGTCACCTATCTGCACGCTCCGCCGCGGCTGGTCGCGGATGTCCGGTGAGGGTCGGGCGCAGGCGGGTGGACGGTGTGTGTCGGCGGGTCAAGATCGGCAGAGGCGGGGATGAGCGGTATGGGTAGGCCACGGCGGGGTGTGGGGCTGCGGGAGGCGGCGCGGGAGCTGCGGGCGGCCGGTGGCTGGCCGCGGCCCGTCGAGGCGCCGCCGTCGGTGATCGCCGCAGCCGCGTCGGAGGCCGGGTCGGAGGCGGACTCCGGGTCGGAGGCGGATGTCGGGTCCGGTGTGGGGGCGCCGGCCGAGGCCGGGTCGGGGGGTGTCGCCGGGTCGGGGCCGGTGCGGGTCGCGGGGCCGGGACGGTCGGCGGCGCGGGAGTTCCCGACGGGATGGGCGCGGTCGGGGGCGGCGCGGGTGACGCGGGGGGTGTTCCTGCGCGGGGTGATGAGCCCGCTGCTGCACACGACGTTGAGCGTCGACGGTTTCGGCGCGGACGTGTTCGACACCGTCGGCGACACCCCGGTGATCATCGTGTCGAATCACAGCAGTCATCTGGACGCCCCGATGCTGCTGTGCGCGCTGCCGCCGCGGGTGCGGTCCCGGACCGCGGTGACGGCGGCGGCCGACTACTTCTTCGGCAGTGTGTGGCGGGGGGCGTCGAGTGCGTTGGCGTTCGCGACGGTGCCGATCGACCGTAGCGGTGGGGTGCCCTCGACGATGCCGTTGGATCTGCTGCGTGACCGCTGGAACCTGGTGATCTTCCCGGAGGGGACGCGGTCGAAGGACGGGGCGCGCGGCCGGTTCCGGTTGGGCGCGGCGTATCTGGCGATCAACGCCGGGGTGCCGGTGGTACCGGTGGGGGTGCGGGGGGCGTATGCGGCGATGCCGCGGGGCCGGAGCTGGCCGGTGCCGGGCCGTCCGCAGGTGACGGTGCGTTTCGGTGCGCCGATGCGTCCGGTGGACGGGGAGGATGTGCGTACGTTCACCGCCCGGCTGGCCGCGGAGGTGGACCGTCTGTGCGCGGAGGACGCGACGACCTGGTGGGAGTCGACCCGCGCCGCCCTGGCCGAGGCCGCCCCGCCGGCCGCGGACATCGATGTCACGGGCACGGCCGGGGTCGCCGGCTCCCCCACGGTTCCCGTGTCTCGCCCCCCCGCCGAGCCCGCCGCCGAGCCGGGTGTGGTGGAGCCGGGTGTCGCGCAGGAGGATGTCGCGGTCGGCGTGGGAGCGCCACGCGCGTTGGGACGTCGCGGTGGCACCCGGCCGACCACGGGCAGCGCGGTGTCGGTCAACGCCCGGCTGCGCGGCGCCCCGGGCACACCCGGGGCGCGCTGGCGGCGGATCTGGGCGGCCACCGAACCCGTGCCGCGTCACACCTCCCGCTCCCCCTGGCGCCGCTGAGCGTCGCCTGCTCCGGTGCTACCGGGTCACGGCGCCCCCTGCCGGCCGGCGTCGGCGTCGCTGGTGGGAGCAAGGGTGCCGCTGGTCGGGTGGGCGGTCAGGGGTGTCGGCGGGGGCCGCGGGTGGGCGGGTCGGCGCTGGGGTGCAGGGCGGCGGTCCGTGCGCGGGTGATCTCGATGGCGGTTTCCAGGTGGCGGATGAGGAACCGCAGCTGGTCGGTGGTGTAGGTGGCGTGGAGCCGGTCGAAGGCGGCGCCGATGCCGAGGTAGACGTTGTCGCGGGCGGCCAGGCCGGCGAGGTCGACGGTGACGACGACCTTGCGTTTGTCGTGCGGGTCGCTCTGGCGGTGGGCGAGGTGCTGGGCGATCAGGCGGTTGATGACCCCGGTGACGGCGCCGGAGGTCACGGCAAGCTGGCTCATCAGGGAGCCGGCGGTCTGCGGTCCGTCGCGCAGCAGGATGCTCAGCGCTTTCATGTCGGTGACGCCGAGGCCGTAGGTGGCGGCGGCGCGCTGGTGGAACAGGGCGGTCTGGGTCGAGTCGATCTCGCCGAGCAGCCGCAGCCGTTCGATCAGGTCCTGCCGGAGCTCGGTGTCCGGGTCGTTGGTCACCGTTCCATGGTGACACCCAGATATCTTAGCGACTAAGATAAAAGGGTGTCTGGGAGTGTGAACGTCGCTGACAGTGTGGTGCGGGCCGCCGATGGCACGCCGTTGGGGTGTCGCAGCCTCGGGGCGGGCCCGGGGCTGGTCGTCGTGCACGGCGCGATGCAGGACGGCGGCAGTCAGGCGGATCTGGCCGGGCTGCTCGCCGCATGCCACCGCGTCCATCTGGTCGACCGGCGCGGGCGTGGTGCCAGCGGCCCCTACCCGCGGGTGGCGGGGACCGCGGTGGAGGTGGACGATCTGCGTGCGGTGCTCGCCGCGACCGGTGCCCGGTGTGTGCTGGGGATCAGTTCCGGTGCGATCATCGCCGCGCGCACGGCGCTGGCGCATCCGGGGATGATCGACCGTCTGGCCCTGTTCGAACCACCGCTGTCGGTGGACGCTTCGATGCGTCTTGATCTGGCGCCCCGGTTGGACGCGGCGGTCGCCGCGGGTGATCTCGCGACGATGATGGGGCTGGGTCTGAAGATCGCGCAGATGGGGCCGCCGTGGCTGTTCGGGCTGCCGGTCGGTGTGCTGGCGGCGCTTTCGCGTCCGATGCTGCGTTCCGCGTCGCGGCGGGCGCAGGCCGCGGCGCTGGCGGTGGACTTCGCCGTCGTGCGGGACAACGCCGACCGTCTCGCGGAGTTCGCCGCGATCGGCAGCTCGGTGCTGCTCGTGGACTGCGCCGCGACCCGGCCGTATCTGCGCACGGCGGTGGCGGGGCTGGCCGCGGTCATCCCCGGTGCGCGCCGGGTCACCCTCGCCGGCCACCGGCACGGGGTCACCCAGAACCGTGACGAACGTGGCCGTCCCGACGTGATCGCCCCGGCCCTGCTCGACTTCTTCGGTTAGCTCCCGCGCCGCGTCGCGGGCCGCGGGTGACGCCGCTCTGGCCTCATTCGCCGCGGGGGGCCAGGCGCAGGACGCTGAGGTAGCGGCGTGGAACATGGTCGTCCAGACGGCTATCGACTTAAGCTTCACGGCATTGACCCCGCCCCGTCGACACACCACCCTCGACACCCACGTGCGGGCGGTGTTCGCCGCCTCCCGCCAGACCTACGGCGCCCGGCGGATCATGCGCCGTGTGGGGCTGGAAGCCTGCCAGCCCAGGGCTTACCGCCGCACCACCGTCCCGGGCCAGGCCCCGCCGCCCGCCGACCACGTCCGCCGCGACTTCACCGCCAGCCGCCCGGGCGAGAAGCTTGCCGGGGACATCACCCATATCCGCACCGGCGAAGGATGGCTCTACCTCGCCACCGTCATCGACCTCTGCTCCCGGAAAGTCGCCGGCTGGTCGATGGCCAACCACATGCGCACCGAGCTCATCATCGACGCGTTCACCATGACGGCCTCTCGAACCACCCTGACCAAGAACGCGACTTTCCACTCCGATCGTGGAGCGCAATATACGTCGGATACCTACCATCGCCTCCTGAAATGCCACGGTGCACGCCCATCGGTCGGGGCCACGGCGTGTGCTGGGACAACTCTGCCGCAGAGTCGTTCTTCGGCACGCTCAAGAACGAACTCGTATACCGGGACACCTGTCCAACCCGCCGCGCCGCGCGTACCGCGATCGCCGAGTACTGCGCCTCGCCGCAGCCGACCTGTTATCGATCACTTGCGACTTGATCGACACCAACCCCAAGATCGACCGAGATGGATGGAGGAGGCAGGAGGCAGAATCAAGATCCGTCAATTACGCGGCACTGGGTCCTGGCGCTCACCGTGGCCGGGGTGCTGTGGCGGGGGCTGTAGGCCGCCGCGGGGGGCTCAGCCGGAACCATCGCCGTTAGTGGGATCACCGGGGGTTGGCTGGTGTTCGAGGATGAGGCGAGGCAGACGTTGCGGCCGCCCCGGGTGACCAGTGGGGGTCGGCGGGGACAGTCGCCGGTGGTGCGGGTGCGTGGGGGCGGGTCGGGGCGGGTCTCGATCGCGGGGCTGGCCTGCTACCAGTCTGGGTAGGTGCCGCGCTGGTTCTACCGGTTGCGCCAGCCTCGGGGCCGTCGTGGTGAACCGAAGGCGTTCCTCTGGACGGAGTACCGGGATCTGATCGTGGCGGCGCACCGCCGGTTGGGCCGGCCGCTCGTGCTGGACTGGGACAACCTGAACACCCATCGGTGCGCGCAGATGCTCGCGTTCATCGCGGCGAACTCCCGGTGGCTGACCGTGATCCGACTGCCGTCGTACAGTCCGGAGCTGAACCCGGTGGAAGGTGTGTGGTCGCTGCTGAAACGCGGGGAGATCGCCAACCGGGTCCTGGTCGACGTCGATCATCTCACCGGTCTGGTCCGACGCGGTATGACATGACCAACCAGATGATCTTGAGTATTAAAGTTCGATCCAGCCCTGAATCGGGGAACTTTTGAGGCAGGGGATCGTGAACGGCTTATCAGACAAAGTGCTGGCCAAACAGCGCCCCGTCGCTTTGTTCTGGATCTTCCAGGTGCGGGTTCCCTTGGGGTCGGTGGGGGTGGCGGTCCACAGCTGAAACGAACCTCCGTTACAGGGGAGCGTGTAGGCGCTCCCGCGAGCATTGCTGTCCAGGCAGCGGCCGGTCTTAGAATTTATGATCTTGTCTCCGCTGTTGCCCGAACCCCTTTTCCAATACCAGGCCTGATTATCTCCACCATTGCAGCCGAGCGTGTAAAGGTAGCCGTTGTTAAGGCTGTCCAGGCACTGCAAGTTGATACTGCTCCTCCAGGCTACTGTTCCAGGTGGCGATGCTGACGCGCTGCCGGGAGAGCACATCCAGAACGCCACTGCGGTGATCAGGAAAGAAGAAAGTACTGTGATTATTCGCTTCACGTCAACCCCTGCTCACATGTCCGTGGAATCTAACGTTGACCTGGTCGTGCCTCGATATTCGATGAGCCATGGAAATGTCGCCGAGAAATTCGGAATTTGACTGAATAGTATCAGCGGTAATGTCTATCGGGCAAGGGTGTGGCACGCTGTGTGATTCCCGCGCATGAAGGGAATCTCGGACAACGCATGTTGGGGAAGTTCGGAGATTCGTAACTGGTCAGGTCTCGTAGATCGTTCGTTGGTGATTCCCCGTCTGGTTGGGACATTTTGATGGCTTGACGGTCTCGGGGTGTTGGTGTGGTGTGGTTGATCGGGTCGTGGGGTTCGGGTGTGTCCGAGTTTCCGCCCGCACCGTCGGGGCCGTCGTAGGACGAGCTCGCGGCGCTGGTGGTGGAGCAAGCGGCGCTGATCGCGCGGTTGCGGGCCGAGTTGGAACAGGCCCGGGCCCGGATCACCGCGTTGGAGGCCCAGGTCGCCAGGACGTCACGGAACTCGGCGAAGCCACCGAGCTCCGACGGGCTGGGGCCGCCGTAGCATCCGCGGAAAATCGGGCGGATCTGGCCAGCGTGCCAGCCAGACCGACGGGACCACCGGTTGCACCGGGCAGCGGCGGGCACCGCTGGAAGCTGGCTGTCGTGACGGTTCTCGTCCTGGTGTCAGGAGATCGACGCTGTTCCGACGCCCCGGCCGGGGGCCGGCCAGGCGGGTCGGGTATCAGGTGCGACGAGGGCGAGGATCAAAGATTCACTGGCGGCTGCTTTGCGACCGTGTCGCGGGAGCAGCTGACGTCCTGGCTCGCCGACTACGGCATCGACATCAGCCGAGACGCAGAAGTTCCTCGATCTCGTCGAGTTTCGCGGTCGGCAGGACGCCTTCACGTGGCAGTCCCTCGGGTGCGCCCACGGCCACCTCGACGGCCAGGTCACCCAGGTCGGTGCCCGCGGGCTCGACGACCCGCATCGCACGGAACCCGCACGTCGGTTCTCCCGAGAGCAGGACGACCAGGCGACGCTCGCCGAAATCCGCCCACCAGACCTCGCCGTACCGCATGTTTCCCTTCCTGCAGGATGAACCATGGCCAGGACGTGAGCGGCGGGGGTTACCGGGGCAGCACCATCGTCTCCTCCTCCGTCCCGCGGCGGCGAAGCGGGGCGCGAACAGCGCGCTCTGCGCATCCGCTACCACCCGCTCGGACGATGTGAGCGCCGGGGCCACGGAATCCTCACGCACGCGGCGACCCTACGGTCCTTCCGTCGCCGTGACCGAACCAGGGTCGTGGTGGGTGGGTTTTTCCCAGAGCAGCAGGTGGCGCCAGAACAGCAGCCGTCGCACCCGGGCGCCGGGCAGCACCGCGGCGGCCACGTGGGCGGCCTGGCGGGTGGTCAGCGGCGGGTTCATGACGACGGGCATGCCCGTGCGCGTGTGGTGTTCCTTCGGGAACATCCGGGTGCCCCGTAGCAGTCTGTTTGTCAGGAACACCGCGCCGAGCAGGGGGTGGGCGAGTGCCGCGGTGAGCTCGAGGGGCCACTCCCGGCGCAGGTCCTGGCGGGGAAGAACGACGGCGGCCAGGACTCCACCCGGGCGCAGCGCCGCCGCGAGCACCGCAAGGGCGTCCGGTAACGGCATGTGGTGCAGCGCGGTGATCGAGACGATGGCGTCGTAGTCCTCACCCGGCAGCGGGTCGACCAGCACGTCGACGAGAACGCGGGTGACGTTGGGCGGGGTGCGCCGCCTGGCCTGCTCGACCATCGCCGCGCAGCGGTCGACGGCGTCGATCTGTTCGACGCGCGGGCCAGGCGGGCCGCGAACGCTCCGGTGCCACAGCCGACACTATGCGCTGGACGGGGCTCAGGGTGCGGGGGTCCGGCGTAGGCGCAGCAGGGCGGCCAGGGCGATGACGGCCAGGGCGATGACGGCCAGGCCGTATTCGCGGCTGGTGCGTTCGAGGTTGACGTGGGTGACCCGCCAGCCGGCGGCGACGGCGGGTACGCCGAGCGCGAGGTAGCACAGGACGTAGAGGGCGGCCAGGACGCCGGCGCGTTCGTGGGGGGCGGCCAGGGGCAGCACGACGCGCAGGCTGCCCTGGACGCCGGGGCCCCGGGCCGCGCCCGCGCGCCCCGGGGCGGGGCACCACCCCCGCGACCGGGCGGCCCGCCCCCGGCCGCGGCGGCCCGACCCTCACCTTCGACGCGCTGCTGCCCCGCCCCGGCGCCTGGCGGATCTACCTGCAGTTC
>NZ_JALKFW010000021.1:0-9273 GCF_023243055.1 Frankia sp. AgPm24
TTAGTACGGTCCTGGCCTGGTCAGCGACCCGATGTGCCCCAGGTAGGAATCGGACCTACGGCCTACCGCTTAGGAGGCGGTCGCTCTATCCACTGAGCTACTGGGGCGCGCGGGGCGGGCAGCGATCGCCGCTGAGCCCGGCCGGTGCCGATCGTACGACTACGACCGGCCCAGACGCCGGCAGGCCGACCGTCAGCCGAACTGCTGGGCCATCTCGACGAGCTCCTTGCACTTCGGACAGATGGGAAACCGGGAAGGGTCCCGCACCGGCTCGAACTTGTAGCCGCACAGCGCCGTGACCCGTCCGCCCTCGATGGAGGCGCGGACGATCTCCTCACGGCGGGCGTAGTGGGAGTGGTCGTCGCCCTCGTCCGTCCTGGTGTCGGACGTCTCGGGTGCGATCTGAGTCGTGCTCATGAGGCGATTCTAGTGCCGAGCCCCGTCGCGGTCGCCGGCCACCGGCGAGGTTTCGGGCCCACGGCCTACAGACACGGCACACGCGGGACACCTGGCCCTTGCGTGCTCCGGACGCGGCGTACTCTGGAGATGACGAAGGAGAGCGGTGACTGGACTCATCGACAGTACCGAGATGTACCTCCGTACCTTGTACGAGCTGAGGGAAGAGGGCATCCCCCCGCTACGCGCGCGCCTTGTGGAGCGACTGCACGTCAGCGCGCCTGCCGCCAGCGAGTCGACCGCTCGCATGGCCAACGAGGGCCTGGTGTCCCTCGCCGACGATCGTACGGTTCAGTTCACCGAGAAGGGGTTGCAGCGAGCGACCGCGGTCATGCGCAAGCACCGCCTGGCCGAGCTCCTGCTCACCAAGGTCATCGGGCTCGACTGGGCGCTGGTGCACAACGAGGCCTGCCGCTGGGAGCACGTCATCTCCGACGAGGTCGAGGCGCGGCTCACCGTGCTGCTGGGTGACCCGAAGCGCTGCCCGTTCGGTAACGAGATCCCGCCCTCGCTCCACCCCGAGGCGGTGGTTCCGGGGATCGCTCCGGTCAGCCTGCTGACCACGGCCGACCGGGCACCCGCCGACGGCGGCCCGCCGGTCACGGTGAGCTGGATCTCCGAGCGGCTGCAGACCGACGAGTCCGCCATGCGTCGGCTGCAGGACGCGGCCATCGTGCCGGGGGCCCAGGTGCTGCCGGGCTCTCGCGGCGACCTCGTGCGCATCGTGAACCCCAACGGTCAGGCCGACGCGGAGATCAGCCGCAGCACCGCCGCACTGGTCTACGTCGACCGCTGAACCCGGGGGCCTGTCGGCCGCTGGCTCCGCGAGGAGCGCAGGTCCGACAGGCCCGGTTCCGGGCCGCGCGCCACCAGGTCAGGCGCCCGGACGCACGCCCCCCTGGAAACTCGGCCAGATCGGCTCCACCCGGACGACAGCGCCGGTGTGTGGGGCGTCGATCATCTGGCCGCCCCCCACGTAGATCCCCACATGGTCCAGATCCTCGTTGAAGAAGACCAGGTCACCTGGTATCAGCTCGGCTCGGCCGACGCGCTTGCCCTCGTTCCACTGCGAACCGGTGTAGTGGCTCAGCGACACCCCGGCCTTGCGCCACACCCACTGGGAGAGCCCGGAGCAGTCGAAGGTTCCAGGACCATCCGCGCCCCACACATAGGGCTTGCCGAGCTGCGCGTAGGCCTCCTGGACAGCGACCGCGGCGCCGCCGCTGCCCAACGGCGCCTGCGGGGGTGCCGCGGTGATCGGCGTGGCGGCGAAGCTCCGGCCAGCGGTCGCCGCGATTCCCACGGCCTGCTGATAGCGGCTCTGCGCTTCCTGCGCCTGTCGGGCGAGGGCGGCCGCGGCGGCCGCGGCCGCCGCCTGGCGGGCTCGACGGGCCGCTTCGGCTCTGGCCAGGGCCTGCCGCCTGAGCTCGGCGTAGCGAGCCTGGAGCCGGTCCAACAGCTGACGTTGGGAATCGGCTGAGGCCTCGAGTGACTGCTTGCGCCGGCCGAGATCCGCGACGATCTCCTTCTTGTCCGCGAGGGCCGCGTCCGCGTCGTGGCGGGCCCCGGTGAGGTCGCGGCGCGCCAAGCGCAGGGATGTGTCGGCCAGACGCTGGCGGGTGGCCAGCGCGTTGACCGCGCCGACCCGGTCGAGGGCATGTTGCAGATCCCCGCTGAACAGCAGGGACAGCTCGCTGAAGCCGCCGGCCCGACCGGCGGAGACGGCCAGACCCCGGTGCCGGTCCGAGGCCGCCCGCACCGCCTGGTCGGCGCGGACCACGCGGGCCGCCGCGGCCGCCGCGGCCTGCTCCGCGGCCGCGAGCCTGATCCGCTCGGCGTTGAACTGTTCGGCGGCCTGGGCCGCCTGCTGGGCCTGGGCGTCCAGCTCGGCGCTTGCCTCGTCGATCTCGGCCTGGACTCCGGCCAGGTCGGTCGAGGAGCTCTCGGCCGGGTTCGCCCATGCCACGCCAGCCGAGCCCACCAGCGTGGTCGGGCCGGCCAGCAGGAGGCCGGTGAGCCCCAGCGCCACCGGCCAGGCCCCGCGAGCCGCATTGCTCTTAGCACGGTCCATCTGGGCATATGCCCCCGTCGGTGGTGGTGTGAGCATTCTTGGAACAGCCGTTTTTGCTGGCCCTGGTATCGGCCGCACCACTTTGGTGGGGTCCGGGTCAACCGGGGGTGGAACCGGCGGTGGGACGTCGGGCCGTCCACCTCGGAAGGCGCGTGCGCGCCGGGTGGCGGCGTGAGAATGGCGGGCCTTGGGAAACGGTTCGCCAGCGGTATGCCAGCCCTCCGTAGGGACGCTGCTCACACCGCGGGACCGTAACTGTGGGCAGTTGTACAGTCACGGAAGAGCGCGAATCCGGGCGGAGAGTCTCCGCACCCCCACCGTAAGGCCGCCAAAACGGGCCACTAGGCGCCCAATTTAGCGAATTCACACGTCAGAAACAGCGGAGACACAGGTACGGAACAGATCCTGCCGAATCTTCGCCCCGAGGATCCGGGACAAGCGCAGCGTGGCGGGGGACCGGGTGAGCGCAGTCCGCGCAACGCGCGGGGGGACGACAGGAGAGACATGGAATTGAATTCGGGCGATACAGCGTGGATGCTCATAAGTTCCGCGATCGTGCTGTTCATGACGCCCGGGCTGGCATTTTTCTACGGCGGCATGGTCCGCGCGAAGAACGTCCTCGGCATGATCATGCAGAACTTCTTCGTCATCGGCATCATCACCCTCGTCTGGTCGCTTGTGGGCTTCAGCCTGGCGTTCGGCGAAGGTAACGGGTTCTGGGGCGGCTTCCACTTCACGGCGCTGCAGAACCTCAGCAGCGGGGACGGCGCCATCCCGTACGTGGTGTTCGTCGCCTTCCAGATGATGTTCGCGATCATCACCCCGGCGCTCATCACCGGCTCCATCGCCGACCGGATGAAGTTCAGCGCGTTCGCGGTGTTCGTGACCCTGTGGTCACTGCTGGTCTACTCGCCCATCGCGCACTGGGTGTGGGCGACGAACGGCTGGCTGTACAAGCGCGGCGCGATGGACTTCGCCGGCGGCACGGTCGTCCACGCCAACGCCGGTATCGCGGCCATCGTGCTGGCCGTGGTGCTGGGCCGGCGGACCGGCTGGCCCAAGGGTGACTTCCGCCCGCACAACGTGCCCTTCGTCCTGCTCGGCACCGGCATCCTGTGGGTCGGCTGGTTCGGGTTCAACGCGGGTTCGGCGCTGGCGGCGAACAAGCTCGCCGGCTTCGCCCTGCTCAACACGCAGATCGCGACCGGTGTGGCCATCCTTGGCTGGCTCGCCGTGGAGCGGCTGCGTGACGGCAAGGCCACCACGCTCGGCGCGGCTTCCGGTGCGGTCGCCGGTCTGGTCGCCATCACGCCGGCCTGTGGTTTCGTCTCGCCGATGGGCTCGATCGCGGTCGGCGGTCTCGCCGGCGTCATCTGCGCCCTGGCCACCTCGATCAAGGGCAAGGTCGGCATCGACGACTCGCTCGACGTCGGCGCCGTCCACCTGGTCGGCGGTGTGCTCGGTGCGCTGCTGACCGGTCTGTTCGCCACGGTGGACACCAACTCGGCGGGCAAGGACGGCCTGTTCTACGGCGGCCCGTGGAGCGTCCTCGGTGAGCAGGCGCTCGCCGTCGGCGCGACGCTCGGTTACTCCGCCGCGGTCACGCTGATCATCGCGCTGGCGATCAAGTACACGATCGGCCTGCGGTTGAGCGACGATGACCAGGTCACCGGTATGGACGAGGCCCTGCACGGGGAGACGGCCTACCGTTACTCCTCCATCGGAGGCGGCGGCTCGCTGACCTCCTCCGTGACGCCGGTCAAGGTGCCCGAGGAGGCCCAGGCATGACCAAGCTCGTCACCGCCATCATCAAGCCGTTCAAGGTCGACGACGTCAAGGCCGCCCTGGAGAAGCTGGGCGTGCACGGCCTGACGATCTCCGAGGTCCAGGGCTACGGTCGACAGAAGGGCCACACCGAGGTCTACCGCGGTGCGGAGTACAAGGTCGACTTCGTACCGAAGATCAAGGTCGAGGTCGTGGTGGCGGACGAGTCCGCCGACGAGCTGGTCGCGGCGATCACCGCGGCCGCTCAGACTGGCAAGATCGGTGACGGCAAGGTCTGGGTCGTCCCGGTCGACTCGGTCGTGCGGGTCCGCACCGGGGAGCGCGGAAGCGACGCCCTGTAGTCCGCGCGACGGCACCACAGGCAGCGCAAGGCACCACCGGCACCACCGCACAGCACCGGTACGAACAGCACAGGTGGCGGCACCGCGTGAGATCTGACGCGGTGCCGCGCCATGTGTCCGGCGAGTCCGGAACCTCCCGTCGGCCGAACGCACCGCGGGTGCGGAGGAGGACAGCCATGCCGGATCAGGATCGTCTGGAGATCCTGCGCGGTCGCCACGACCCGCTGCCCGAACAACGCGGCGCCGAGCTGCGCGGTCTGCTCACCGAGCTGGCCGACGATGTGCTCCGTGAGCTGTTGGGCGATCCCGGGCCCGGCATCGCCCTGCTGGCCGTCGGTGGCTACGGACGCTGCCAGCCGGCCTTCGGCAGCGACCTTGACCTGGTACTTCTGCACGACGGCAGTCGGTCGGATGTCAGCGCCGTCGCCGACGCCGTCTGGTACCCGCTGTGGGATGCCGGCATCGGCCTCGACCACAGCGTGCGCACCGTCGACGAGGCGATCGCGGTGGCCGACGACGACCTGAAGGCCGCCCTCGGGCTGCTCGACGTCCGCCGGATAGCCGGGGACGACGAGCTGGTCCGCACGCTGGCCCGCCGGGCCCGCGACCGGTGGCGCACCCGAGCCCCCAAGCGGCTGCCGGAGTTGGCCGCCGCCGTGGCCGAGCGAGCCGACCAGCTCGGCGAGGTCGCGTTCCTGCTCGAACCCGACGTCAAGGAGTCCCGCGGCGGTCTGCGTGACCTCGCCGCCCTGCACGCCCTCGCCGCCGCCTGGGTCGCCGAGGTCCCCTCCGCCCGGGTGCTGGCCGCCGCCGAGGTACTGCTCGACGTCCGCGGTGAGATCCGCCGGATCAACGCCGGCCGCGCGCAGGACCGACTGCTGCTGCAGGACGGCACCGCGGTCGCCACCGCACTGGACTATCCGGACTCGATGGCGCTGGCGCACGCGGTCGCCGACGCCGGGCGGACCATCTCCTGGGCCTGGGACGCCACCTGGTACCGCACCGCGGCCGGCCTGCGCAGCACGTCACGCTGGCGCAGCCGCCGGCCGGTCCGCCGCCCCCTCGACGAGGGTGTGGTCGAGCAGGACGGCGAGATCCAGCTCGCCCTGGACATCGATCCGACGAAGGACCCGGCGCTGGTCCTGCGGGTGGCGGCCGCCGCCGCCCGCACCGGAGTTCCGATGGGACGCTTCGCCGTGGACCGGCTGGCCCGCGAGGCGCCGTCCATGCCGGACCCCTGGCCCCCGGCCGCGCGCGACTCGCTGGTCGCGCTGCTGGCCACCGGGCCGGCCGCGATCGGCGTCCTGGAGACCCTGGACCAGGTCGGCCTGCTGGTGCGTCTGCTGCCCGAGTGGGCCGCGGTACGTAGCCGTCCGCAGCGCAATCCCTACCATCGCTTCACCGTCGACCGGCATCTGATCGAGACGGCCGCGCGCGCCGCCGCCTTCACCCGGGACGTGGACCGACCCGACCTGCTGCTGCTCGGCGCGTTGCTGCACGACATCGGCAAGGGGTATCCCGGCGACCACACCGACGCGGGCATCGAGCAGGTCCGCCGGATCGGGCCGCGGCTGGGCCTGCCCCCCGCGGACGTCGACGTCCTCATCGCCATGATCCGCCACCATCTGCTGCTCGGCGAGTCCGCCACCCGACGCGACATCGACGATCTCGCGACGATCGAGGCTGTGGCCGGCGCGGCGGGCAGCGAACGCATCCTCACCCTGCTGCACCTGCTGACCGAGGCGGACTCCCGGGCCACCGGGCCGACCGCCTGGAACGCCTGGAAGGCGCGGCTGATCGGGGATCTGGTGGCCCGGGCCCGGGCACTGCTCGGTGGACAGAGCGTCCCCTGCCCACCCCGGCTCGACGAACGCCAGCGTGCGCTGCTCGCGCTGACACCCGAGCACGTCATCCAGGTCAACCCCCTGCCTGACGAGGGGATGTTCGAGATCGTGGTGGTCACCGACGACCAGGTCGGCCTGCTGGCCGTCACCGCCGGTGTGCTGGCGCTCAACCGGCTCGACATCCGCCGGGCCTCGGCGCGCAGCGCGGACGGTCGCGCCCTGCTGCAGGCCGCGGTCGCCACCCAGCACGGATATCTGCCCGAGCGGGACAAGCTGCTCGCCGACCTGCGGGCCGCCCTGGGCGGAACCCTGGACATCGCCCGCCGGCTGGCCGACCGGGAACGTGACTACGCCGGCGTGCGGCAGTGGACGACCCCCGGGCCGCCGCAGGTGAGCTTCGACGACCTGGGCACCGCCACGGTCGCGGAGGTGCGCGCCCCCGATCAGGCCGGAGTGCTGTTCCGCATCGTGCGGGCGCTGTCCGAGCTTCGACTCGACGTCGGCACCGCCATCGTCGCCACCCTCGGCCTGGACGTCGTCGACGCCTTCTACCTGCGGGAGGCCGACGGCGGCCCGGTCACCGACCCGGCCCGCCAGGGCGAGATCGCCCGAGCGGTGCTGCGCGCGCTCGGCGCCGAGGTGGCCGCCGACGACGCCGATCTCGCCGATCTCGCCGGCATCGCCGACACCGCGGGCGCCGCGCCGGGGTTGTGATTCAGGCCGCGCCCGCCGACCGGTACCCACCCTGCCAGCACCGCCGTACGGGACGCTATGATGAGCGAGCACGTTGGGAGGCTTCGCCTAGTCCGGTCTATGGCGCCGCACTGCTAATGCGGTTGGGGGCTTCAACCCCCTCCCGGGTTCAAATCCCGGAGCCTCCGCCCCCAACCAGGCATTCTGAACAGATGTTCGGATTGCCTGGTTGTCTCGTGGAGATCAAGTTTGGCTGTGGATCGCGCACGGATGACACAGCCCGTCGCAACGCTCAGTCGATGCCCGCCGCGATGAGCCGATCCCGTTCGTCCGCTCATGAGCGCCCGCATAGGTCGGGAGCGAGGCGCGGCGCCGTTGCGGGGGTGACCCCAAGCCGCTTCGTCGCCTTCCGCTTCGCTTCGCCCGCCATGATCTGGTGCACGAACACTGACGACTGGCCTTTCGAAGCGGCAAGCCGCCTGATGCCCTGCCCCTGCCCTCCCAGGCCATGCGATTCCGGCTCTCTCGATCTGCCGGCTCGCCCTCCTCCGGCGACAGTCCGATCTCGGGGCCCGACGCCCGCAGGCTGAGCGGGGGATCCGCGGACGCCGGCGACACCGTCTGGTCCGCGCTGGGGATCATGTGGATCCCGGACGCCACGACGTTGCGCCGGGTGTTCGCCCTGCTCGACGCAGCTGCCCCGGACACTGCTCTGGAAGTGTGGGCCGCCCGGGCGAGCAGCCCGGCCCTCGGCCAGCGCCGACGCATCGCGGTCAACGGAAGAACCCTGCGGGGCACGCGTGCAGGCGACACCCCCGGCCAGTATCTGCTCGTCACCCTCGACCTGACCGGCACGGTGGTCACCGCCGACGCCCTGCACACCCAACGCGACACCGCCACCTGGCTCGTCGCACGCGGCGCGCGCTGCTTCCCAACCGCGAAAGCGAACCAGTCGACGCTCCACGCCCAGCTCACAGCCCTGACCTGACCTGACCTGGCCAAGGTCACCACCCGGGTATGCACGACCGACCGTGACCACGGCCGCCTCGTGACCCGTACCCTGAAAGCCACCGAGGTCCGCGCCGACCTCGACTTCCACCCGCCGCGCAGGCCATCCGGATCATCCGCCACCGGCGTCATGAACCTACATTGCCAACCAGAAAATTTGCCGATGCCCTGGGTATCGGCGGTAGCGCCCCTGCTGCCCGAGACCAGGCGATTCCACTTGGCTGTTCCTCGAATCCTCCGTTTCGAGTACGATTTTTTCAGTTTTGCAGAAACGCTTTTCGGCAACGCTTGAAATTCGCGATCGACACAGGCAGCAATGCTACTGTCGGCCCGTCTAGGTGGAAATCAAAAATTGACGGCGAAGGGTCGAAAATGCGACCACCAAGTCATTATTCGAGGACAGATAAGGACCAGTCTCACCCATCTCGGAGATGGAATAAACCGAGCATGGGATCTCCTGCCCAGAGGTCCGGGTATCGTTCGTTTCGGCGGGCATGGCGAGGGTTCGCTGTCGCGGCCGCCGCCCTGCTGGCGTTTGCGACGCTGCACATGGGTGTCGCTTCCGCGCAGATCACCACGACCATCATCGCGGACACCGCCATCGGCACCGGGGCCGGGCAGGTGAACTATGCGGGCGACAACTGGTCGCCGTGTACCAACTGCCTCGCCGGTAGCCTGGACGGAAGCTACCATTTCACCTACGATCGTGGCGCAGTCGCCACGATCCGTTTCACGGGCACCGAAATTACGATCAACGGCGTCGGCCACCCTAACGGTGGCATCGCCTCGATCAGCATCGACGGCGGCCAGCCCACCACGATTGACACGTATGCTCCGGCCCCGACCTCCATTGTGCTCTTTCACGGCACGAACCTGCAGACCGAGTTCCACACGGCCGCGGTTGTCAACACCGGACAGCACAGCACCCGGTCACCCGGTACGTTCATCGCCTTCGACTCGGCGGTGGTGGGCACGGATGCCGGCGCCCCGCTGCCCATCGGCTTCCGGTCGGGTCTGCCCTGGCAGTCCGGTACCTGGGCCAACCTGCTCCAGGCCCCCTCGGTGACCGACGCCT